>NZ_JBHFQH010000007.1:0-205451 GCF_041949995.1 Virgibacillus sp. JSM 102003 | reverse complement strand
ATGCTGGAGTTGCAGTCGTAAAGCCCATAGGAGAAAAACGTTCTAAAACAGCGAAATACTTTAAATAAATTTACCATTTTTTGGATAACACGGGCGGATTTACTGACCCTATTGAGTTTTTTGTTTTTAGAGATAAAAACCAACTGGAAAATTTTTACATACCCCATAAAATTAGATAATCCTCTTAAATATCCACAACCTACTTATCACTTGTTAATACATTTGCAAGGCTAGTGATCCTCATTCCGTTAAAAATGAGTTCATCGATAACAGGGGCGAAAGTTATGCTGATTATTATCTGATTTCTAATGTTAGTAGTATTTTATCTTCCAAAACTGCCCCCGATAATCAACGGTTACCCTGTTTATTTCAACCACGCAGCTGAAAAAGCATTATAATTACAGGATCCTTTTACAAATGAACGAAGCGGAGGCGTATTGGGAGTTAATTTCAGAATGTCTTTTTCCATGCTATAATTATTGGAGACAAAGTAAGCGAAGGAAGTGATCATATGGAAAATATAGATAACCAATTGCAAACCCTTATAAAAAATGAACAAACAGAAGCATTCCGGGATGAATTTCTTGATTTGCATCCATATGATCAAGCCGTGTTTTTTATGGAACAGCCAGAAGATATCCGATTACGAATATACATGTACCTATCCCCTGAAGAAACAGCAGAATTTATGGAGAACATCGACCTTGAGGATATTGAACCGTTTTTCATGGAAATGGACCCACGTTTTGCAGCAATGGTATTTGCTGACATGTCAACAGATGACGCAGTTGATATTTTAAATGAACTGGAGAAGGATGCTGTTGTCAGTTTTCTCACGATAATGGACAAAAAAGCTTCCGACGAAATTAAACAGCTCCTGCATTATGAGGAGAAAACTGCCGGCAGTATCATGACAACTGAGTTTGTAGCGATTTATCAAACCAAGACAGCGAAAGACACCATGCAGTATTTAAAGGCTGAAGCGCCAGAGGCAGAAACCATTTATTATTTGTATGTAGTAGATGAAGACAAGAAGCTTGTTGGAGTGTTATCGTTACGTGATCTGATTATAGCAGATAATGATACACTTATTTCTGATTTGATGAGTGAAAAGATAGTCTCCGTATCTGTTGCAAAAGATCAAGAAGAAATTGCCCAAATGATGCGTGATTATGACTTTCTCGCTTTACCAGTAGTTGATTTTCAAAATCATTTATTAGGGATTATTACTGTCGATGATATTTTGGATGTAATGGATGAGGAAGCAAGTGATGACTACTCTAAACTTGCTGGTGTATCCGATATCGACCGGCCAAATGATAATGCGTTTGTCTCGGCAAAAAAACGCCTGCCATGGCTTGTGATATTATCATTTTTGGGAATGCTGACAGCGAGTCTGATTGGCCAGTTTGAAAGTACACTTGATGAAGTGGCAGTTTTGGCAATTTTCATCCCGTTAATCGCTGGAATGGCAGGAAATACAGGAACACAGGCACTTGCTGTTGCCGTTCGCGGACTTGCAAACGGTGATTATGGCAAACAGGGAAAGATGAAGCTTGTCTTACGTGAAGCTGGAACAGGGTTAATTACCGGAACTGTTTGCGGTATAGTAATTACCGTTATGATTTTCCTATGGCAAGGTCAATTTTTCCTTGGGCTATTGGTAGGCTTGTCGATTATGGCAACACTGATTGTTGCGACCCTAGCAGGATCGCTTGTCCCCATTTTGATGGATAGGCTGAATATTGATCCGGCTGTTGCATCTGGACCATTTATTACAACAATAAATGACATTATTTCAATTCTTATCTATTTTGGGATGGCGACAGCATTTATGAACTTTTTGATTTAGGCGAAATACACAAATTCGAAACTGGGTTCATATAATGGTCTGACTAATGGAATACAAAGGAGAGAATGCATGATGGGAGAAAAAAAGTTTGCCAAAAGCCCATTACTCTATATTCATCAACCATCAATAGGAACACCTAAAGCTCCAATGCAGCATCAATACACATCACCGAAAAAAGCACCTGCTGAACAGGTGGTGACTCAGGAAACGAAAAATGTGCAGATGCGTCCCTTAAGACGAGATAATTTTAATAAGAAAAGTGACAGCGAAATAGAAGATACGAATGAAGAAGATGATGATAGTGATGAAAGTTCAGACCAGGAGCGAAAGAAATTTAAGGATATGACATTAAATGAGCGCATTGACTATTTTGTTAATCCACCAAAGCATGTTCCTGCAATGAAATGTGAAGTTAAAACAGAAGAACGAAATTATCGCGGTACCATTGTTGATCTAAAGGAAGAGAATGTTATCATGCGTCTTGGCAGAAGAACATCAACAACAGAAATTCCCTTCGATTCGATTAATGATATTCGTCTTATTGGCTTCTAAAAAAAAGAAGTGCGCCACATTTTGCTGGCGCACTTTTTTGGTTGTTTGATTAGTTAAAAGCTGAAACTGCAGGAAGGCATGTTATATGACAGAAGCAATTTAAATCAACCGTCATGCAGATTCCTGTAGCACGTAAAGGATTTGTGTCCTGGTCTACGGGGTCCTTTGGATTGTTGTCATTATCACCTGGGTCTCTTAATAATTCCACTACAGCACAGCAATCATCCATCACACGCTTAACGCGGAAGTAGAAGCTTGCCTGAACATCCCCGATATCATCTGGATGAGCGCCAAAGCCTTTAAAAGGTTTACAACTATCTTTACAGTATAATATTACTGGTACTGTGTCTAATCCATTGCCATTGTCTGTTTCCCCTAGCAAATCACTGATGGAACGTTCGCAGCTCGTGTCACAGCAATTCTCTACCACATCATTTTGTGCATCAACTATCTCTCTTAAAATATCGCATACACAGCTACCTGTATCAAAGTCTTTTCCACAACCCATGAATTATATCTCCTTCCTAAATGTTATTGACTTGTTGTCTTTAATAGGATATGTGTTTATAGGTATATGGTGTGGGCATTCGTCAGGATAATCGAGATATTTATAATAGAAATTCTTTTTAACTTGGGGCATCTGTCTATACCCATTGAGAAAAGATACATAGACTAATAGCGACCATGAATCTCAAAAGGAGTGTTAACGAAATGTCTGATAACAGAAAAGTCATTCATGTCAAGGACTTAGTAATAAAAGCAGATAATGTGTACTTTGAGCGCCCTGATCGCCGTCGAAGAGATCCTTTTTTCGGAGGTAGACAGGATGACGATGATCAGCGTGTAGAAGGCACAGAAGATACTCGTCATGATGATCGTGATGATGAAAGTTCAAGTTCCGATTCCGGCGATAATCAGGATCGTGGACCATTTTCCTGGATTTAATAAGCAGAAGGATGACAGCTTTTGGTAGCTGTCTTTTTTCTTTAAGGAGTGAGTGAATGCGAGAGAAACGGGATATTCGATTGCTTAAGCAGTTGAAAATAATTGAAAAGCATTTAGCTAAAAATGAAAAATGGTTTCAATATCCAGAGAAGAAAATGCACGTTTTTGAAAAGGAAATGGACGCTTGGAATAAGGAGTTTTTGCAAGGGGTAGCTGATTTTGAAAAGATGATGCATGAATTTGAAAAAAGAATGGAATAATTTCCACTAATAAAGGGTATTGTTAGATAGGTGCCGAATATATATGAATATAATGGTGATCTTGGCAGTTAATGAAGAAATTATAATAGCAGGTGGAAGGGGATGTTCACAGTGGGTTATATTTTACCGATAAATCATTATCAGTATAAAGATTACCAACAGCGTGTAACGGAAGATGAACAGGATCCTTATTACATCGAGAAACCGTATAAAGCTATTTTAGAAGCAAAGCACCAGGATATAGCGAGACAGGAAGGACGACTGAAATCAACTAGAGAATCCGGCTATAAGCTATCTGCTGTGAAATCGCCAACAGCCGAAAAAATACATGCCGATGTAACCGGAAAAGGTCGTTATTTTAGTGATAGTATATGAAAAAAACAAAGAGCCTTGGCCTATGGTGGCAGGGCTCAAATTAATTTACTAATAAGCTACGTTTCTTTCTCAGTAAAAGGCAGGACAAATAATTCGTCTTTTCCTTCATTCCATTCTGCATAAAAGACTTCTTTTACCGAATTAAAATTTTGCTTGATTAATTCCTGTTCCAGCCATTTCTCCGATAAATCTGATTCTCTCAAGTTATCCCATAGGACTTCTCCATCATTAATTAATGTAGTTGGAAGTCTGACAGGTTTAGGAGCGATGTTAAAATCCTGTTTGGTCGTTGTCTGGTGAACGGGTTTTTTCATTACGGATACCGTGCCGTCTGTTTCCAGGATTGCGTATTCCACTTCCGAGATGGAGAATGCATCTTTAGCCCTTAACAGATGCTGCAATTGATTTATATCAAGCTTATTTTTCTTCATTTCTTCCTTTATTAACTTTCCTTTATAAATAACAATTGACGGTTTTCCCTCAAGCAGGGAACGAGAGCCTTTATATTTTTGTGTGATAATTTCTGTCACGTACAAAATAATTCCAGCTACTATTACTGCAAAGGCAATTTCAGTTATACCTGCCTGGTCATCAAAAATTGCGTTTCCTACAAGTTCACCCAAGACTAATGCTGCAATAAAGTCAAATGCAGTCAATTGTATTATTTGTGTTTTACCTAGTACCTTGGTCAATGCAAACAGGGCAAAAAAGCCAAATAATGTTTCAATAAGTATAGGCATTAAATTTTCCATTAGTAGCTCCCCCTCACAGCACATTCAACATTTATGATATCCGAAAAGGGAGTTAGCATACATTAAAAAGCGACAGTCTGGTTTAAAACAAACTGTCGCTTTTCAACTTAATTCTTTTATCATTGCTACATGCGGAATACCAGCATCCATGAATTCATCGGAAATTACCTTGTATCCAAGACGCTGGTAGAAATCAATTGCATGGGTTTGAGCATTCAATTTAGCTTTAGCGTAGCCTTCATTTTTGATGATAGATTCCATCGACTCAATCATTTGTGCGCCATTGGATTTGCCGCGCTGATCCTTGAGCACACAAATGCGTTCTAACTTGCCGTAGCTGTCCACAAAACGTACCCGACTTGCTGCTATCGGCAAGTCATCATCGTAACCAATCAAATGAATGGCTTGCTCGTCAAACGAATCCAGCTCTTCTTCAGGTGGTACGTTTTGTTCATCAACAAAGACTGCTGTTCGTACGTTAAATGCCTGCTGTCTCTGGTCATTTGTCTCAACTACTTTTATTCTCACACTTTCTCTTTCCCGAAAACAAACGATTCATATACTGTCCATGTTCCGTTTTCCAATTGATATAAAAGCTGGAAACGATCTACCGTATCCTCAAATTGAATGTCTTTCATTTGCATGCTGCCAAACACATCGGAATATTCATCTTCTGAAAGCTTCTGGGCAATGGTGATATGCGGTACGAAGTTGTACTCCATATTTTCGGGAAACTTGCCTGTTTGCATTTTTTCGAATAAATCAAGGAGCTGCTGCGTTGGCTCAACCTTCAGATAAATTGTGTTTGTAACCGGCGCAAATGTACTTACTTTATTGATTTGCAGCTTAAACGGTTCTGCTTCGTTTGCAATATACTTTAATTCGGTAACAAGTTCATCAATTGTTTCATCATCCGCTTCAAACGCTTCTTTTAGTGTTAGGTGTGGTGGAACTAGTGCGTAATGCGGGTCATAACGTTTTCGGTAAGAGTTGATATCATCTTGGATTGGTTTTGATGGAAAAATTGCTATACCATATTTTGTCATACAATGAATCCTCCTTTATATTTTTGAAAAACTTACGGTTTAATGCCTTCGTTACACTTATGCAGTTGGACAATAAATATACTCCAAACTGCTAAAAAATGCCTTATTGTATTTTGGTCTATCTTCTATTATAACAAAAAATTACTTCGTGCAGGGAGAAGATTTTCAGAAATTAGTAAATATTTAGCCGAAAAGCGTTGATAATGCTCGCTTTAAATCTTTTTGCCAAAATTTCCACGTATGTTCGCCATCTTCTAATTCATGGTACGTATAGCTCATGCCTTTCTCTTGAAGTAGTTCCTGTAGCTCACGGTTTGGAGTTATAAAATCAGATTGTTTTCCATCGGTTGTATCTACCGCAGTTTCAGCTGTTCCAATCGTATGATAAATATCGATGGAATGCGAGTTTTTTGCGTTTTTAACGGCCTCTGTAACAGTGTCATCAACGTAAGGAGATTGCATGATTACTTTGCCAAATGTGTTTGGATACTTCAATGCTGTCATCAGAGCTAACGTCCCGGCCAGTGAATCTCCCATTAATGCACGGGACTGGCCCATATGATAAGTAGGGAGCAGATCTTCAAGGAAAGGGACTGCCTCGTGCACGAGAAATTTGATATAGGCCTGCTGCTGATCGCCTGCCGGGTGATATTTTTTCTTGCGGTCATATTTATCCTGATAATGAATCCCAACAAACACCGTATTATTAATTTCTTCACTGGCATGCAGTTTATCACTCAACGTAGCAACGCGGCCAAGCTGATAGTAGTCATCACCATCCTGCATAATACAAATGTGGTATTTGTAAAGAGGTGAAAACGATTCTGGCTGATAAAGTTTTAGCGTCATTGTTTCATTTAAATAGTTGCTTTCAATTTCTTTGTCGATCATTGTTCCTTTTCGTCCGATTGTATCCACCTCATTTGAATGTGTCTTTGAAAAATGCAGTTCACAAACAGTCTATCATGTTTGGAATGGATATTCTATTTGTGCTGCTTCAATTGACCTTTGTACAGGTCATAGTAATTTCCTTTTTGCTCGATCAGTGACCCATGGGAACCTTGCTCAATAATTTCCCCATGTTCAAGCATGATTATTTTATCTGCTTCCTGAATCGTATTTAACCGATGGGCAATAGCAAAGCTGGTCCGGCCATGCATCAGTCCTTTTAATGCATCCTGAATTTTTAATTCGGTCACGGTATCAATGTTACTTGTTGCTTCATCTAAAATAAGGATTGATGGGTCGGCCAAAATTGCTCTTGCTATCGTGATAAGTTGCTTCTGGCCTTGGCTGATGCCGCTGCCATCCTGATCCAAAATGGTATTATACCCATTAGGAAGCCGTTCAATAAAGTCATGTGCATTCGCACTTTTGGAAGCCGAAATAATTTGGTCGTTCGTGGCATCCAGGCGTCCGTAACGGATATTTTCCCGGATGGTCCCATTGAAAAGAAATGCATCCTGCAGCACAAACGCCATATGCTGTCGTAAACTTGAACGCTTTATCTCTTTTATATCAACACCGTCAAGCATTATTTTGCCAGAATCATAATTATAGAAACGGGAAATTAAATTGATGATTGTTGTTTTCCCGGCGCCGGTATGACCAACGAATGCTACCGTTTGACCAGAATTGGCTTCAAACGTAACATTCTTTAAGATAAGTGTATCTTCATAGGCAAATGAGACATTCTCGAACCGTACATTTCCATCCGTATGCTCAAACTCTCTTGCAGACTGTTCATCAGTTTCTTCCTGTTCCTCATCAATCACATTGAACACCCGCTCTGCACCAGCCACAGCTGACAGTAGAATATTAAACTGGTTTGACAGCTCATTTAATGGACGGGTGAATTGACGTGCGTATTCAGTGAAAATGACGATAACCCCAACTGTAATAATCTCTTCAATTGCAAGAATACCACCGACCAAAGCTATCAGGCCAAAGCTTAGAAAGTTCAGCATGTTCATGACTTTCGGGATAAATCCTGAAATTGTCATCGCCCAAAAGCCAGAGTGCTTGAGATCTTTGTTCCGATCTTTAAACTCATTAATCACACGCTTTTCCTGGGAAAAGGTTTTGATTACATGCTGTCCTGAAACAGTTTCTTCAACATACCCGTTCAACTCACCCAAATGATTTTGCTGCAGTTTGTACAATGGACCAGTACGCTTAGTGATCCAGCGTATTCCAAGAATCATTGCTGGGATAATCGTCATTGTAACTACTGTCAGGAGCGGACTCAGGATAAGCATGACAACAAACGTACCAACAAGGGTCAGGATACTCGCAAAAATCTGAATAACAGACTGGTTAAGTGTATTATTAATATTATCAATATCATTGGTAATCCTGCTCATCAATTCGCCATGCTGCCGTTTATCAAAATAGGATATCGGAAGGCGGTGGAACTGATGGAATAGGTTTGAACGCAGCGAATAGACCGTATTCTGCGCAATGCCTACCATCCAGTAATTTTGTAGAAAAATTGATACCGAATGGAATAGGTAGATAATTACAAGCCAAATTAATAGCATCCCAAGTCCTGCTGCTTCTTGTGTCACAATGTAATCATCGATCGCCATTCCGACCATAAAGGGGCCAAGCAGACTCAATCCGGAACTGATTAGCACCATGAAAATCACAAGTGCGAGCATTGCCTTTTCACGAGCAAGATATGACCAGATTCGCTTGATCGTGCCAGAGGTGTTGCGGGCTTTATCTTTTTTATCATGTTGTATATTCTCAAGCGGAATTTTTTTATATTGAAAAGGGCGTTTAATAGCTTTGAGTGGCATCAGGAAGCTCCTTTCCAAACTGTGATTCTACAATTCTGCGGTACAGGCTGGACTGTTCCAGTAGTTCATCATGTGTACCAAGGGCAAGTACTTCACCATAATTTAGCAGTAAAATACGATCTGCACGCATGGCAGTGGATATTTTTTGGGTGATGATTAGCGTTGTGCAATCATCATGATGAATGGCATCGAGCAACCTGGATTCAGTCGCAAGATCTAGAGCACTTGTACTGTCATCAAGCATAAGTATTTTCGGTCTGCGGATCAATGCGCGCGCAATTGAAATCCGCTGCTTCTGCCCGCCAGATAGATTGACCCCTTTTTGACCAATTTTTGTATCGTATTGGTCAGGCAAGTCCATAATCGTGTCATGAATTTGCGCATCCCGTGCCGCTTGAAATACATCCTCCTGTGATGCATGTTCTTTTCCCCATGCAATATTATCCGTGACGGATCCAGTGAACAGGAGGGGGTTCTGAGGAACATAGCCAATGCTCCGCCTAAGCTGTTCCAATGTATAGGATGTAATCGGTTCATCATCAATATAGATAGTACCGTTCTTAACATTGTACAGCCGTGGTATTAACTGGAATAATGATGTTTTACCAGAGCCTGTAGCACCTATTATCGCAAGCTTTTCACCTGGATTTACCTGGAATGAAATGTTCTCAAGAACTGGTTCTTTTTGGTTTGGGTACTTAAACGAAACGTCATCAAACTCAATTTTTCCACTGGGTACGGCAGCGTCATTCCGCGCATCCTGATGATCAACAAGGTCAACATTAACACCAAGCACCTGATTCAAACGTTCGGCAGACGCTTTTGCACGTGAAAATGCCAGTATAATAAAAGTAAACATCGAAATCGCCATTGCCACACGTAACGCATAATTCACTATTGCAACAACATCCCCGACTGATGTTTGCCCATTTACCGCCAGTGAGTTCCCGTACCATAAAATGAAAATAAGGCTTAAGTTCATTACAAATAATAAAATCGGCATTGATGCTTCAATAAAGCGGAATGTTGACCGCGTCATTGTCGCAAGATCGCTATTTGCTTTGGTAAATCGTTCTTCCTCATGATTACGGCGCAGGAACGCTTTTATCAACCGCATTCCAGCAAGATTTTCCTGCATTACGCGGTTTACATTATCAACACGGCTCTGCACTTTATCAAACATCCGGCTTGCAACCTTAAGCACCCATACTATAAAAACAACAAGAAGCGGTACCGTAATCAGGAAAATCAGTGCAAGCTTTACGTTCACAATAAATGCCATCACCACACCACCAATAACAATCAATGGTACCTTTGTCATAATCCGCAATGCCATAAATATCGTATTCTGAAGCTGGCGGACGTCATTCGTAAACCGCGTCACAAGCCCGGATGTCGGATATTGATTCAAATTTGCAAACGAAAACGACTGAATCTTATGAAACAGCTTCTCCCTGACATCATAAGCAAATCCCAGACTCGTATGCGATGCATAAAAGGAATTGATAATCCCCGCTATAAACGCAGTAAACGCAAGGCAAATCATAATCAAGCCCCACATTGTAATACTATCAAGATCCTTATTCATAACCCCATCATTAATCATCTTTCCAAGAAAGAAGGGGAGAAGCAGCTCAACCATAAGCTCAATCATCGTCAGACTGTAGGCCACTGAAATAGGAATTTTATACGGCTTCAAAAAAGAAAAAATGTTCTTCACGTTAGGGACCCCCTGATGCAAGTTATCGCTACCTTGAAGTGTGTAAAACCTATTATAATAGGAATGCGTTTTTATTTCGAGTGTGGAAGTTTTTTGCGCTTTTGAGGGGGGCGGACGCGTGAAAACTGAATAAACCCGGGTGAATCCTGAATGTTGTGGAGCGAATCCTGAATTCCTGGTGTTGAAAACTGAATAACCGCCGAATTACCATATGAAGACTGAATAATCGCGGCGAAAACTGAATAAACCAAGGTGCTACTAGTTGGAGGAGCGAGTGTGGCGTACTTAGTCCAAAAACGTGCAGCTGTCGCTTTGGGGTGCGGACGCGCGAAAACTGAATAAACCGGGGTGAATCCTGAATATTATGGCACGAATCCTGAATTCCTGGTGTTGAAAACTGAATAACCGCCGAATTACCATATGAAGACTGAATAATCGCGGCGAAAACTGAATAAACCAAGGTGCTACTAGTCGGAGGAGCGAGTGTGGCGTACTTGGTCCAAAAACGTGCAGCTGTCGCTTTGGGGTGCGGGTGCGGACGCGCGAAAACTGAATAAACCCGGGTGAATTCTGAATGTTGTGGAGCGAATCCTGAATTCCTGGTGTTGAAAACTGAATAACCGCCGAATTACCATATGAAGACTGAATAATTGCGGCGAATACTGAATAAACAGAGGTGCTACCAGTTGGAGGAGCATGGGGGTTATTTTGAGTACTTAGTATAAGCATTTCTATTAACAGAAAAAAGCTGTGAAACCTTTATATACAAGGTTTCACAGCTTAATAACTTTGATGATTCCGATTGGGCTCGAACCAACGACCTCATGCCTGTCAAGCATGCGCTCTCCCAGCTGAGCTACGGAATCGTATAAATAGTAAATATCAGACAACTATAACTATATAGTAGAGTGATAAATTCTGTCAATATATTTTTCACCTCTATATTATAATACATCCTGCTCCAAGCACAAATCCAGGAGTGATAGCCCACAACAAGGAGCCTGATCTTCGCTCATTAAACAGATTTCTTTCCATTCTTCCGGTTTTGTAATAGCATAGTTCAAGTGACTACGTAGAATTTAGCAATTGGAGGAACAACTGATGTCTGATCGCAACAAAGGCATTATTTTATTACTAGTATCAGCTTTAGGTTTTTCGCTTATGGGCGCTTTCGTGAAACTTTCCGGTGATTTGCCAACAGTGCAAAAAGCATTTTTTCGAAATATAGTAGCGGCTATTATTACATTAGGCTTCGTACTGCATCATAAAGAAAGACTGTTCGGAAAAAAAGAGCATCAGAAGCTTCTGCTTTCCCGTTCTGCACTTGGGACAGTTGGAATCGTTTTGAACTTTTATGCCATTGATCGTCTTGTTTTATCTGATGCCGAAATGCTCAATAAACTCAGTCCGTTCATTCTTATTATATTCTCGGCTGTTTTCCTGAAAGAAATTGCGCGCCGGTTTCAGGTCTTTGCCGTAATCGCAGCGTTTATTGGCGCATTATTCATCATTCAGCCCGAATTTTCCGTCGAGATTTTCCCGTATATCATTGGTGTACTAGGAGCGGTGTTCGCTGCTGGTGCTTATACATTTCTTCGGGTTTTGGGAAATAAAGAAAAATACTATACCGTCGTTTTTTACTTTTCTTTTTTCGCAACAGCAGTTTTGCTGCCATTCACAATTCTTTTTTACGAACCAATGAGTATAAAGCAATGGGTGTTCCTTATCATGGCTGGGTGTTGTGCCACCGTCGGCCAATTTGGAGTGACGCTTGCTTATAAATTTGCACCAGCCAATGAAATATCGATTTTCTTTTATTCGACTGTCGTTTACTCGGCATTATTAAGCATTGTTCTATTCGACCAAATTCCGACAATACTCAGTGTCATTGGCTATATTATCATCTTTGGTTCATCGTTCTATATGTTCCTGAAAAATAACCGAATGGACATGCAGAAAGCAAAGTAGGCAATTTTATAAAAATAAGATAGCTTGAGAGCAGGAGCAGTATCTATAATGATGCTGCTCAATTTTAATTTCGTATGATGAGATTATTTACCACTGACCGTGCATATAATCAAGTAGAAACGTTAGAACAGTTTATTTCAGGCAGTATTCAGGAAAAGTTACATAGATAAATTACTCGCTTAGGGAGTGATGTTCATGAAAGTGCTCGTAACTGAGTTAATGTGGGATGATGGAATCAAAGAGCTTAAGCGCAACGGCTATTCCGTGGATTATGATATGGAATTGGGGCGGAAAAGAAGTGAACTGCTTGAATTGGCACCGGCTTATGATGCACTCATTGTCAGGAATGAAACAAAGGTCGATGCAGAATTGCTTGATGCAGCAAAAAATACTAAAGCCATCGGCCGTCTTGGTGTTGGCCTTGATAACATTGATCTTGAGGCGGCAAAAGCAAGAAACATGCCAGTCATCCCGGCCGTACATGCGAATGCCACGTCGGTTGCGGAGTATGTAATGGCATCGATGCTGGATGCCTATCGTCCTTTGGCTGAAGCAGATGCCGATGTTCGCAAGGGTAATTGGGATCGAAAGTTTTTTACAGGATATGAATTAAACGGGAAAACACTTGGACTTGTCGGAATGGGTGAAATTGCTCACCGTGTTGCCAAACGGGCAAATGCTTTTGGAATGGATATCATCGGCTACGACCCATTTGTTAAACCATTTGATCATATACTCGCAGAAACCGGAGTTCGCCCGGTAAAAACGCTTGATGAACTGCTTACTAAATCGGACTTTGTTTCGGTACACGTTCCGCTGACAAAAGCAACCCGACATATGATCAACAAAGATAATTTTAAATGCATGAAGCCCAATGCTTATGTGATCAATTCAGCAAGAGGCGGAATCGTACATGAACAGGATCTAGTGGAGGCTGTACAATCCAGGGAAATTGCTGGGGCATACCTTGATGTACTGGAAACAGAACCTGTTCAAAAAGGCTCTCTACTTTCCAAGGTTGAATCCATCCACCTGTCTCCGCATATTGCTGGTTTGACAGATGAATCGCAATCTCGTACAGCTATGCTGGTTGCCAAAGAAGTGATGAAGGTACTTGAAGGCGGCAAGTCACTTTGTACGGTTGTATGATTTGCGTTATGGCTTTACTTGTGAAAAAGCATGACAAAACAGGCTGAGGCTTGTTTAAGCTTAATTTGAATCATATATGGAAAGCATGACGCCACTTATTAGAGGTGGCGTCATGTTTTCTTCACTCTTTTCTTTTGAAGAAATTCTCGAACTTCTTCAGCTGTTATGCCTAAATCTCGTGCCAAAGAGATTAAGTAAACCCAATCCTTGTCCAGGTTTGCTTTAGCCATACTTTCTTCCTCCTGTAACTTAAGCTTCTTTGAAATAAGTATTAACTTATTTTCAGAATAATGTGGAAACGAATTGCTTTATTAAATCTTACCAAAGCTTATCAGGAAATAATACTTAACTTTTGGCTATTTTCATTAACAAAAACCTAATCAAACTGCTAATTTTGATTTAACCAAGGATCTATTCCAGGATATTCAATTCCCGTGCCTTTTCTACAGCCTTCGTTCGATTATTAACATCCAGCTTATTGTAAATTTGTGTTAAATAAACTTTTACTGATCCAAGCGAAATATACAGTTTGCCGGCAATTTCTTTATTTTTCATCCCTGACTTCACAAGTTGTAACAGTTCCATTTCACGTTTTGTCAATAAACTCTGCTCGGGTAATTCTTGACTTTCTGGTGTATGGTAGATTTCTTCCTGTTCATATAAAGTTAATAATTTCTTCGTATATGTTGTTGGATTACTTTGGTGTATCTCATTTAAGATGGTTGCAGTGACTTTTCCTTCATCCAGAAAGATGCGCAGATATAATTCAGGTTCTGCCAGATTAATAGCCTGTTCCATAGATATAACTGATTTTTGCAAGTTATTTTGTAAGTAATGGATAATGCTCTCGAGGATGAATACTTCAATCAAATCTCCAATCCTTACCTTCATTTCAACGTAATTCTTTTGGTTATTTAGCAGGGTTTTAGCTGATTCATATTTTCCTTTCATGATTAATGCCCGTACTTTTGTGATGTTCTGAAATGCATTTAAGGGTGATTCCGGAAAAGGATCCGATCTATAAACTGCAGATACGTTATTGAGCCAATCGTCCACTTCATCTATTTTTCTTTCCTTTATATAGAGTCTTGTTTTGAATGCTTCTGTTACAGCAAACCAGTGTTGTGGAGGATCCATTTGTTTTAATTGGTTTTCTAAATTTAAAATTACGTTCCATGCAGCACCTGTCTCTCCTTTGGAAATATTATATTTTGCCTGCAGGAAATAGACTGGAACAAGAACACCAATCATTTGGTTTTTCACACTGATTTCTTTCCCTCTGTTAATAAAATACCGGACCTGATCCCATTCACACCATTCATAATGTATTTCTGCAAGGATGATTGAACCATACGCGACCACCGCAAGTCCTCTTTGTCTTAATAAATTCCGTAAATTAGTATACAGTTCATGAGTTGATTTCAGCTTTCCAGAAGCTCCAAGAGGTCCTCTTATTACGAACGCTTCAACACCGTTAAAGTCAACACCAGCTTGCAAATAACGACTCACCGTCAACATTTTATTTGCAGCTTTTGTTAGACTGTGGAATGCCTTTTGAGGTTCATGACGAATGATAGCCATGTATCCCTGAATTGCTAGGATCTCTGCATATTGGTCAATCGTTTTACTATCAGTTTGTTCCATTAATACAAGAGCTTCCGCCAATTTTTTATCAGCACCGTCTAAATCCTCACTGAGCGCATGAATCCATGCGTGTATCAGCAATAAATCGCAGTTCTCCTCTCGAAATTCAAGCGGAAATCGATTAATCCATTTATTCAGAAATAGTAATTCTCGTTTTCTGAGTAAATTCGGAGCACATCTTAGGAGCCACTTAATTGCCAAGTTAAAATGTTCGCCTCGTAATGCATACTCTGTGGCTTTTTGGTGAAAGCCATGTTGTCCGGTCCATTCTGTAGCCTTCTTATATAAGGATTTTATTGATTCACCATGATTTCTCTGTAAAAAATACTGCATAGCTTCCTGGAAAAGTGGGTGAAAACGAAACCATTTTTCATTGTCCAAAACATCAATAAAGATATTTCTGTTCCATAACTCCTGGATAAGGTTTTCTGCATTATCAAATCCTGTTACTGCCGCACATAACGGAGTCGTAAAGTCATCTAATACTGACGCTCTTAACACAAATATTTGCAGTGAATCAGGTAGTTTGTCCAATACTTGTTTAACGAAGTATTCCGAGATAAATTTATATGTACCATCCAAATGTTTAACTGATAAAGGACAATTTTTCGATAAATATGCTAAATTAACTCCGGTTATCCAGCCTTCTGTACGTTTTTCTAAAAGGTTAACTTCATCGAGTGAGAGTTGTAAATCTAACAAAGAACAGTAATCCTGAAATTCTTCATAATTTAAACGAATCCCATTCATATCCAATTCACATACTTGTCTGTCCAGACGAAGATAGTGAAGGGAGAAGGGAGTTTTTTCACGACTTGACAGTACTAAATGGATGTGTACTGGAACATTGGTAATTAAATATTCTACAGCAGCATGGATCCATGGGTGTTCTATATTATGGTAATCATCAAATACCAGAACAACTGGTGATTTTAATAAGCTTAACGTACTAATAAGTGGTTCCAGGACTGCCTCGATAGAATTTAAATCCAGATTTACAGTTTGAAAACTGCCATCTTTTATTTCAGGAAAATTAGCTTGGATAGAAGCCATAACGATCTGCAAGAATTCAGTCGGATTATCTACCGGTTTATCAAAAGAAGTCCACACTGAAAGTAGCTTACGGCTATTAAGCCATTGAACAATTGCAGTAGTTTTTCCGTAGCCTGCGGGGGCAGTAATCAGTGTAGCTTTTCCTTTGACACTCCTGTCCATATATTCTGAAATACGTTCTCTTGGGAGGATATGGTGATTCTGATAAGGACCTATCATTTTTGTTGGAACATGTAAAAAAAAATTTTTATCAAATGACATATAATCACCTAAACGTAGAAATGACATATAATTCAAAATTACTACAAATATAGTGGAATTATTATAGAATAACCATAATAATAGTTGATATGGTAGTATTGAAGTCATTATATAGGACATTTGATCTATATAAAAGGGATTCGACAAAATAACTGAATATGTGACAATGTAGTTAGTATAATAAAATAATTAAGTAACCAAAGACTCCAGTCCGCAGTCGACTATAGCAGACTGGAGTCTTTGAATATTACGTCAAATTAATTAGAAATCCTGTTCTACTATTTCTCTTGGATGAACAGGGAAGGGAAGACAAACGATTTATTACAAGAACGATAAAAAGGCGAATCTACTATTTCAAAATCCGTCATAAGATAGGAATAGCATTGCATCTTCTTGATGTGTAACCCTGCTGTAATCAGCGAAGCGTCATATGCACGCAAAAATAATATATTCCTGTAAGTTACTTTCAAATTATGATTTTCTTCTAAATTTAAGTAACTGCCTAACTCCTGAATCCAATCATTTTCGGTATATTGCTCTTCAATCATCCATATACGTACAGGATTTTCTTCTTTAAACATATCCTGAAATTTATGAAATATACCCACGATATCCTTAGGTTCATTCTGAAGTATTATCTCCTGGTCGATGAAATAAATATGTTCTTTTATTTCGCTTTTCGTTAAGAAATTTTCCAGTCGCTGCTGAATCTGTATGTAATTCCTGTTTTGTTCGATGACAATACAATAACTGCCTTTTTGAACTCCAGTAGTAAGAAATGTTACTACATGTTCAAGGTACTTATCGAAATTACTAAAGAGGTACAGTATATCCCCTCTATTCATACTTCTAAAATATTCAGGTATATGGCGATATGAAGGGGATTCCTGATCAATATTAAGCGTATCCTGAAAAAATATCATAGGATCAAAATTTAAAACTTTTGCGATGTTATGAGCAATGTCAAAACTGGGATTACGCTTTCCAGTTTCAATTTGTGAATAAAAAGCCCTATCAATATAAGCATCTAAAGCCACTTTTTCCTGCGTGAATTGTTTTGACTTACGAAGCCGGATTAACCATTCTCTCTTCATAAAACCCCCCCAGTCATATTTTACAAATTTTCAATACTATCTCCTTTAGGTAATAAGAACAATATGCCTTCGTTTGTGGCAATTCGACACATTTCGCTTTTTACCTTGATTTGAAAGCATCCTGTAGGTAACATTTATTATATTAAATAAAAAGATAGATATTTGCTAAGTAATATTATACCATGAAAATTCTGATTTATTTTCAATAGATTAAATATAATTATAAATAGGGGTATTAATATGATGACATATTTAAGTGACGAAGCGTTATTAAACGCATATAAGAAAGCGTTGAGACTAAGACTGGAAAGAGATTTTCTTGAGTTATTGATGGTTGAACTTGATAGAAGGGGAATTACTTTCAGAAATTATGAAGCAGAGGTATTGACCGATATGACTGCAGAATGAACTATAATTTAGTTGTTTTCTAAAAAAATTATTGCTATTGATCTAAACGGCAACACGGATTAAGGGTAACCGATTCGAAGTGGAAAGTGTGTCTGGCTCTTTGGCCACATAGCTGAAATAACGCTGCCTTGGGATTAGTTATTTGCTTCGGAGGAACGAAATGAGGATCTACTTCAACTGTTTGGCGGGTCCTCATTCCGTTATTTGCCCTAAAACCCTCATTTTAAGCTCAGGTTCGGATCCTCATTCCGCTATTTCTCAATTTTGTCTCAAATTTGGCTGATTTTCTGCTTTTAGCGGAACGAGGATCCGTCTCACCCCTTCAAAAGCACCTTTTCCACTATTTAGCGGAATGAGGATTCACTTCGATTGTTTGGCGAAGGCTCATTTTAAGTAACAGTACTTCATCCTCTTAGTTATTCGGTGGTCTCCTTGTTGTTCCACAGGAGGTTGGCCAGCCATCCTTAGGTGAGCAAGAATCTCATAGCGCTAAAAATTTTTCTAATAGGAGCCTACATCCCCCCTTATTCTTTTTGTTATAATAAAGTTGACGTATGGAGGGGGATTACAATGCATCATTTAGCAGATCAATATAAAGAAGAGATTTTTGAAACAGTTTTTGAGAACGCTTACCATTGCTTTGTTGTAGTAGATGGTGATGGATTCATAACATACATGAATAATACGTATTGTGACTTTCTGGAAACAAATAAACAAGAAGTAATTGGCAGACATGTAACCGACGTCATTGAAAATAGCAGAATGCATATAGTTGCTAAATCCGGAAAGGATGAAATTGCTGATCTGCAATATATCCGTGGTAATCATATGATCGCAAATCGGATTCCTGTACGTTCTGAGGGAGAAGTAGTTGGCGCTGTTGGAACCGTCTTGTTTCGTGATACAAAAGAATGGAAAAAGATGAACAGTCATATTAAGGATTTATTGCTGGAACTGGAACATTATCGCAGTCAATTGAAAAATCAGCACGGAACAACATACTCACTTCATGATATTGTAAGCAGCTCCCAGCAAATGAATGAACTGAAGAATAAAATAAAAAAAGTTTCACCTGGCGATGTTTCCGTATTACTCAGAGGGGAGAGCGGTACAGGCAAGGAACTGTTTGCGCACAGTATCCATCACCTGAGTGAACGAAGTGGTAAACCTTTTATTAAAGTTAACTGTGCAGCGATACCTGAACATTTACTAGAGTCGGAATTGTTCGGCTATAAAGAAGGTGCTTTTACAGGAGCTAAAAAAGGCGGGAAATTAGGTAAGTTTCAGCTTGCTAATGGTGGTACCGTTTTTTTAGATGAAATTGGTGATATGCCATTAAGTGCCCAGGTAAAGATTTTAAGGGTTTTACAAGAAGGAGAAGTTGAAGCGCTTGGGGCAAATGATACACAAAAGATAGATGTACGGATTATAGCTGCCACCAATCAGTCCCTGGAAAAATTAATCGAAGAACAGCGCTTCCGGGATGATTTATTTTACCGGATAAATGTTGTACAGATTCAGATACCTCCACTTCGAGAACGAACAGAGGATTTACGGGTTTTATCAAAATATATTCTTACGAAAGTGACAGAGCGTTCAGGTAAACGGGTTATCGACTTTGACCAGTCTGTATTGGACTGTTTTATGACATACCAATGGCCAGGGAATATTAGGGAGTTGGAAAATGTCATTGAATCTGCGGTCCATTTAACGAATACCGAAATGATTAAATTGAAAGATTTACCAGATCATATCCGGCCAAATTCAAATTTTCTGCAACACAATGGTACGTTAAAGGAAATTCTGAATCACACAGAAAAGCAAACGATCGAAAGAACTTTAAAAAAAGCGAATGGAGATAAGTTAAAAGCTGCAAAACTGCTGGGAATCGGCAAATCGAAATTGTACGATAAGATAAAAAAATATGGAATCTAATCTTTCCGCGATTTCGGAAAAGCATTCCGTATTCGTGGAAACACTATAATAAGTAAGGGCTTACATTACTGTTAGTTAAGAATTGAAATCCATTTTCCGTAAAATCGGAATCTGGATTTTTTTGTTCAAGCTAAAAAAGTCGATATTATGACATTTTCCAAGGATGACTAAAGTTGGCATACTTTTTGCATATTTAAAGACGAGAGGAGTGCAAAAGATGAAAAATACCTATACATCATTTAAGGAAGCAGTTAAGGACATTCAGGATGGTTCCACGATTATGGCTGGTGGATTTGGCCTTGTAGGAATCCCTGAGAATCTGATACTCGCTTTGGTGGAATCGAATGTGAAACACTTGACAGTTATATCCAACAATTGCGGTGTTGATGATTGGGGGCTTGGCCTGATGCTTGAAAATAAACAGATCGATAAAATGATTGGCTCGTATGTTGGGGAAAATAAAGAATTTGAACGACAGGTTTTATCGGGAGATTTAAAGGTTGAGCTTGTTCCTCAAGGCACATTAGCAGAAAGAATTCGTGCGGGTGGAGCTGGAATTCCTGCATTTTATACACCAGCCGGAGTCGGGACCCCGCTTGCGGAGGGTGAGGAAGTGCGAACGTTTGATAATAAAGAGTACTTGCTTCAGACAGCGTTGAAGGCAGATTTCAGTCTTGTCAGGGCAGCAAAAGGGGACAAAAACGGAAACCTTGTGTACAACAAAACAGCCCGGAACTTTAGTCCGTCAATTGCTGCAGCAGGAGCGGTGACAATAGCTGAAGTGGAGCAGCTTGTTGAGCCGGGCGATCTTGACCCAGACCACATTCACACCCCAGGCATTTATGTGCAAGGTTTAATTGAAGGCAAGCAGGAGAAACGGATTGAGCGATTAACATTAAGAAAACAAGCGTAAGAAGGAGGAAAATGATTTATGGCAAACCAAGCCGATAAAGCCACCATCCGTGAAAATATTGCAAAACAAGCGGAGCGGGAAATTGTAAGCGGTTCATATGTAAATTTAGGAATTGGCATGCCGACAATGGTTGCAAATTATATCCAAGAAGGAAAAGAAGTTGTTCTGCAGTCAGAGAATGGCTTGCTTGGGATTGGCAGATCACCATCACAGGAGGAAGTTGATCCTGATTTGATAAATGCTGGGAAAGAAACCGTTACAGCTTCACTAGGTGCATCTTATTTTAGCAGTGCAGAATCCTTTGGCATGATTCGCGGGGGACACCTGGATCTTGCTATTCTCGGCGGCATGGAAGTTTCCGAAACAGGGGATTTAGCTAATTGGATGATCCCAGGAAAAATGATTAAAGGCATGGGTGGCGCGATGGATATTGTCCATGGAGCTAAGAAAATTGTTATTATCATGGATCATGTCAATAAACATGGCAAGCCCAAAATATTAAAAGCATGCACACTTCCGTTAACAGGAAAAGGGGTGGTTGACCGGATTATAACCGATCGTGCAGTAATAGATGTTACAGATGCTGGTTTGGAACTTATTGAGGTGACGAACGGCTGGACAGTTGAGGAAGTTATTCAATCTACAGAAGCAGAACTTATTGTAAGTGAAAATTTGAAAACGGCATCATTATAAAAAAAACGGAGGGATTCAGATGTTAGTAGATAATAAAGTTGTTTTTATAACAGGTGCAGCAAGTGGAATAGGATACGAGATTGGCGTTGATTTTGTTGAAAACGGAGCAAAAGTTGTTTTCTCAGATATCAACGAAGCAAAAGTAAATGAAGTTACGGAAAAACTGAGTAAAGAAGGGCATGACTGCTTTGGGATAAAGTGTGATGTGACAAAGGAGGATGAGCTCACATCTGCCATTGATAAAACGGTTGAACGTTATGGCAGAATTGACGTCCTCATTAACAATGCCGGGCTACAGCATGTTGCATCAATTGAAGACTTTCCAACTGAAAAATTCGAGTTCATAACCAAGGTTATGCTTGTTGCACCATTTATGGCAACAAAACATGTATTTCCGATCATGAAGAAACAAGGATATGGCCGGATTTTAAATATGGCATCGATTAATGGGTTGATCGGTTTTGCTGGAAAAGCTGCTTATAATAGTTCAAAACACGGCGTAATCGGGCTAACAAAAGTTACCGCATTAGAGGGTGCAGAACACGGAATTACGGTTAACGCTGTATGCCCGGGTTATGTCGATACCCCGCTTGTCCGAAATCAGCTTGAAGATTTGGCAGGTAACCGAAATGTTTCGCTCGAGAAAGTGTTAGAGGATGTTATTTATCCGCTGGTTCCTCAGAAACGCCTATTATCTGTTAAGGAAATTTCTGATTATACAATGTTCCTTGCCAGTGATAAAGCAAAAGGTGTAACAGGTCAGGCAGTTGTTCTTGATGGAGGCTACACAGCGCAATAGGGACGTGGGATCAGGTCACTTGTCCCGGACAGATTATCATACACAGCTCAATAATTAGAATCTGCTAATCTATAAGGAGTGAGAAGATGAACGAAGTATATATTTTAGAAGGAGCACGGACTCCATTTGGAAGTTTTGGAGGTGGCCTTAAAGACAGCGACCCAACGGACCTTGGTGTAACAGCAAGCAAGGAAGCAATAAGACGAAGTGGGATAAGGCCTGAAAATATCGACTTAACCGTGATGGGAAATGTGATTCACTCGTCCAAAAATGCGCCATATCTCGCAAGACATGTTGCGTTAAAAACTGGTATCCCACATGCAAGTCCAGCTCTTGCTGTGAATCGCTTGTGTGGATCAGGGTTACAATCGGTAATTTCTGCGGCGCAATCGATCATGCTGGGTGAAGGTCAAGTGGCAGTAGCTGGTGGAGTTGAAAGCATGAGTCTATCACCATATGCGCTAAGAGGTAGTCGTTTTGGGGCGAAACTTGGAGCACCGCAAATCGATGACATGCTCTGGGCCGCTTTGACGGATGAATATATTGGCGGTGGTATGGGAGTAACGGCAGAAAATCTTGCCGAAAAATACTCTATCTCTCGCGTGGATCAAGATGAATACGCTTACTTAAGCCATCAGCGGGCAGCAGAGGCTAGAAAGCAGGGGAAGTTTGCTGAAGAAATTACACCAGTTGAGGTTAAATCCAGAAAAGGTACTTCTTTTGTTGAGGATGATGAGCAGATCCGTGAAGATACAAGTACCGAAAAACTTGCTAAATTAAAACCTGCCTTTAAAAAGGATGGCACGGTAACGGGAGGAAATGCAAGCGGAATAAATGATGGTGCTGGGGCAGTAGTTTTGGCAAATGAGAAGTTTGTCCAAGAAAACAAGGCTAACCCAATAGCAAAGGTTATCTCATGGGGGGTAGGCGGTGTTGACCCTGCCTATATGGGGATTGGACCTGTTCCTGCAATTAAGAAAGCCTTGGCAAACTCGAATTTATCATTAGATGATATTGACTTAATAGAAGTAAATGAAGCATTTTCAGCCCAATATCTGGCTGTTGAAAAAGAGTTGGGTCTTAATCGGGAAAAAGTGAATGTCAATGGTGGAGCAATAGCGTTAGGGCATCCAATTGGTGCAAGCGGTACACGAGTGCTTTACACCGTTGTAAAAGAATTACAGAGAAGAAATAAAAAATATGGAATAGCTTCGTTATGTATTGGCGGTGGCCAAGGGGTCGCTATGGTTGTAGAAGCAACATAAAATTATGGTTTATATTTCTAGGAGGGGTTTTTGAATGTTTGGTATTTTATTAGGACTTGTCGTATTAATGGTACTAGCGTATCTGGGATGGTCGATTATATGGGTAGCGCCAATTGCTGCCGGGGTAGTGGCAATTACTGGTGGCTTGGATATACTTGAGGCGTACAAAGACACATATATGGGTGGATTTGTTTCGTTCGCAAAAGACTGGTTCCCTGTATTTATGCTTGGGGCAGTATTTGGTAAGTTAATGGAAGATACAGGGATGGCTAGATCAGTTGCCGTTGCGTTTACTAAAGTTATTGGCACCCAGCGTGCGATATTGGGTGTATTGGTTTCAGCAGCAGTATTAACGTATGGAGGCGTGAGTTTATTCGTTGTTGTATTTGCGGTTTATCCACTTGCGTTAACTCTATTCCGTGAAGCCAATATCAGCAGAAAACTGATACCAGCAACAGTTGCGCTAGGTGCATTCACGTTTACCATGACAGCTATACCCGGAACACCACAGATACAAAATCTGATTCCGATGGAGTATTTTCATACGGACGCGATGGCAGCTCCTGTCATGGGGATAGTTGCAGGGATAGTAATGGCTGTTGGTGGTTACTTGTACTTACGCTGGCGTGAAAAAAAGATGACAGCGAATGGAGAAGTTTTTACGGAGCCAAAGGATAATAAGTTTATCAATGTGGAGGGAGATACACCTTCATTTCTGTTATCGATATTACCTCTTTTAACAGTACTAATTACCTTGAATGTATTTGGATGGGACGTTGTAGTGGCGCTGATAGCAGGAATTGTATTAATTATGGCACTTAATATTTCGAAATTTAAAGGATTTGTTAAGACAATTAATGCTGGAGCGGTTGGCTCTGTAACAGCGATAATTAATACCAGTGCCGCAGTAGGGTTTGGTACAGTAGTTAGAGCTGTTCCCGGATTTGAACGGTTAACTGAACTGCTAATGGGAGTAAAAGGTAATCCATTAATCTCCGAAGCAATTGCTGTTAATATACTTGCTGGTGCTACGGGTTCTGCATCAGGTGGTATGGGTATTGCTTTGGAAGCTCTTGGAGATAAGTATTATCAAATATCCCAAAACACAGGTATAGATCCAGAGCAGCTTCACCGGATTGCATCACTTTCGTCAGGCGGACTTGATGCCCTACCGCATAATGGAGCCGTACTGACACTATTCGCCATAACAGGTATGACACACAAAGACAGCTATAAAGATTTATTTGTTGTAGCAGTATTAATCCCAGTAATATCCGTAATCGTAGTAATCCTACTAGCTGCAATTGGTATCTTCTAGGCGGGACAATGGGGTCAGGTTTCTTGTCCCATAGAGTTTCCCGAATAAGAAAAAGATAAGTTGTTTCAATTGATATTTTTATCTGAATAGTCTATATTTTAGGACAAGGAGATGATATTAATGGCAGATTGGCTCACAAGTTTAAAAACAGACACACCTCAAGAAGGGTTCGAACTTGCGATCACACTCTCTAGGAAAGGGGTAGGATACACCCAGACTTCTCCAGATGTTCGTGAAAAATTAAGGGCAGACTACGCAGAAAGTGCAGATAGTTTAACAATGGCCTCACAAGTTATTGCAATACATTATCAAACAGTTGCTGCAGCAAATAACTATTGGAAATAAGAACATATCTAAGGACCGGGCGGCATTTGCCCGGTCCTTTCTGTGGCAGTTAAGAAATTCTTTATTGCACAAGCGCAAACTAGTGGTTACACTCCATGCCTGGCAGCTGGTGAGTATAGTCCAATGCCAGGCATTTTCTGTTGAGTGGGACAAGGAACCTGACCCCACTGTCCCTCATTCTTCAAACATTGCGCTGACATTTGGGTTTTCTTTTTTGGATTGGTCTGTTACTTCAAATGATGGTTTTTGGCTGAAATTAAAGATGGATGCGATGATGTTTCTTGGAAATGTTACGAGATAGGCATTGAAGTCCGCTACTCTGGCATTAAAAGTTCTTCGTTGCGCCTGAATATTTTCTTCAATATTTGTAATTCGATTTTGCAGGTGATTATATTGAGAGGTGAATTTGATATCGGGATACGCTTCCAGCCTGCCTAACAGTGTATTTACAGAGCCTTCTAACCGCTCAGAATCTGCCAATTTATCTTCCACGTTTTTAGTTGAATTACGATTAACCTGTGAACGTAAAGCAGTTACTTCCTCAAGGAGTTCTTTCTCATTTTCCACAGCACTTTTCGTCGTTGAAATTAAATTAACAATTTCATCCGCCCGATTTTGTAAAAGTACATCCATATTGGAAAAGGATTGTTCCACTTTTACTGCACCTTTTTTAACGTTATTGTACGTGATAATGATATAGAGAAGAAGCAGTGTAATTACACCAATGATAATAAACATCGTCATGACGTTTCACCTCATTTAAGCCTTATTCCATAGCTTTAAGTTCAGATCTAACTCTTCCACTAGCATTAATGCCTGATTAATATCTTCAAAATAATTATAAATCGATTCCTTATCAGCCTTCTTGTCGATATTAAATTCGAAATGGTCCTGGAGCGTGTTTAATAAGAAATACATTTTCCCATCCTTAAATGAAAAATAAGGAACAATCTTTTCAATAGTTTTAGCGACGATTTTTAGGTGCTGATTTGGTATACGTTCTTTTGACCTTTCTTTTACTCCATCTGCCAAGGTCAACATTTTTTCCATGAAGCCTGGTGTTAAAATATAGCGTGCTTTTACCTCATCTGTTGTCTTAACCGCAAATCGCTCATTAAATTCCACGTTGTCAAGCTCGATTTCTTCAAGCTTAGGCTGCTTATGAAATATGTCCAGTTTTTTAAAGTCGAAAAACAAATCTTTTCTTGGTGCGATGACAGTAGTTCCTTGGAAATCTTTATTAAAATCAACATCAAAGAATAATCCTTGAAAGATGACGGTTTCTTGTTGGTGTCCATCGGTATCTGACCATACGTCTATAGCTGTCACTTCTGAAAAAGCGATATCTGTTTTGGGGCTCTTTTCCGGTTGCAAATTTTCCTCACTTCGTTCCAGACTGGAAGTAACCTGTTTTATACTTTCCGGGGAAGCATTTTGTGTTGCTAATTCATGTTCCTTCTCGGTTTCAGGCTGATCCTGATCATAGACACTTCCCCAAATCAAATCGTCTCCGAGGTATTTATCTGGTTTCTTTGGGAAAACCCTAGTATCTAAAAATGTTTCTTTCGGTATATGTTTTTCTGGTGCATATTGGAACTCCGGGTTAATAAATGTTACAACCTTACGTACAATTCGTTGCTTCATGACACCTTCGTATGACTTGTATGTTTTGGATAGCTTACTAAATCCAATAATCAGTACGACAAAGGTCGCAATAAAAAAAGCAATGAAATAGTCAGAGAAAATCAGGCCAAACACAATAGGAATTAACGCAGCTACTGCAGTTATTTTGGCTTGTTTATTACGCCTCTTCTTTAAATTATTCCTGTTCGCTTCTAATTCTTCAATTTCTCCCTTTATTTCTTCTTCATAAAATTGATCGAACTCTTCTCTTGTTTTTGAAATCTTTTTCACAGTACATTCCCCTCATTTATAGGTGACATATCTATAACTACATCATACAGAGGGAAAATAAAAACGTATATTATACTCTGGTATACAATTTTAGCCAATGGAGCAAAATGAAATAAAGCGGGTTTCAAAGGAAAGGAGCTAATATAATTGAATGATGCTATTAAAGCAACTATTGAAAAAATACTTCAGGATAGCCATGTTGGGCCGATGGCTACGGTACAGAATGATAAACCGCATTCCAGGTATATGACTTTTTTTCATGAAGACCTGAAACTTTACACAGCAACAAGTAAAGAAACACATAAAACTAAAGAAGTTGAAAAGAACCCTTTCACACACATTTTACTTGGATATGATGGCGAAGGGTTAGGTGATGAATATGTGGAATACGAAGGAAAGGCTGCCATCAGCAATTCCAAAGAGCTGAAAAAGAAGCTGTGGATTGATGATATGAAGCATTATTTTGATGGACCTGATGACCCGAATTTCATTGTTCTCAAGATCGAGCCAGTTCAAATTCGCTTGATGAATAAAAAAGGTAAAGCGCCTAGAGTGCTGGAATTATAAAAAAAAGCAAGCTATTTCACTGCGAGATAGCTTGCTTTTTTTATAAACAATAGCAGTGGGGGAGGAGAGGTCTATTCTGATGAATCCTCATTCCGTTATCCATTACAAAAACCTTGTTTCAAGCGTGGTTATGAATCCTCATTCCGCTATTTGCCATTTTGAGCCCTATTTTCCATGAAATTTGTACGATTAGCGGAATGAGGATCCGCTTCATCCCTGTTTGCGCAGTTTTTTAGTCGTTTAGCGGAATGAGGATTCACCTTGTATTTCGGATTGGAAATATTTCATCGAGTGGGTTCTGTCTGACAGCATAACAACTATATTTTTCCATTTGTAGGATTGCAATAAAACCGTCTGGATAGTATAGTAAAAGATGTAAGTAGTTCAATTAATGAAAAAAGGTGAATGGAATGGGTCGAAATTCGAGAAAAATGGAAATCTTAAATGCTGCCTCAAGAGTTGTCAGTAAGCATGGTATCTTTGATTTAACTCTAGAGGCTGCAGCTAAAGAGGCAGGTATAAGTAAGGGTGGCTTGCTTTATCATTTCCCCTCAAAAGAAGCATTGGTTAAGGGGATGGTTGATCACCTTACGAATAATTATCGGGAGAAAATAGCTGATAATGCTACTGCTGATCCAAATGATAAAGGGAAATGGACACGTTCCTATGTTGATGTCACATTTAATCAGACATATCAAAATAAAGATATGAACTCGGGATTATTAGCTGCCAAAGCTGTTAATGAAAAATTACTAGATCCAATTCGTGAACTGTATTCCGAGTGGCAGGAAGAGATAGAAAACGATGGAATTGACCCAACCAAGGCAACCATTATCCGACTGGCCACGGATGGAATATGGCTGGCGGAACTTTTTGATATATATCATATTGGCGAAGAGAAAAAAGAAATCGTATATAAAAGATTAATTGAATGGGCGAATGAAACTAAAGAATGAACCATCTTTTATTCTAAATTTTATAAAACCTAGAAACCTTGTTACATCAGAGGATTTAGGTTTTTTTAATGTTTTCTCAAAAAGAATATTCGACAATTTTTTCTAATTATCCGGTTGCAAACAAACCGTCCAGATGGTATAGTATCACTTGTGATTATGAACCGTCCGGATGGTACAGTATTTAAAACTTATTACATAAAAGGAGAATTTGATGCGTAATAAAGTCATGTTAACTGCAGCTGTTACTGGTGCTGGTGATACAACGGGAAAAAGCAGCCATGTTCCAGTAACACCTAAAGAAATTGCTGAAGCGGCTATTGAATCTGCTAAAGCTGGGGCAACAGTAGCCCACATTCATGCCCGTGATCCTAAAACTGGTGGTATAAGTCATGAGGTTGATCATTACCGCGAAATCGTTGATCGCATTCGCGAATCAAAAACAGATGTAATCATTAATATCACCTCAGGTGGTGGCGGTGACTTCATTCCAAGCTTAGACACGCCTGCTGCTGGTGGAAACGGAACAGACATTCAAACACCTGAACAACGTCATAAACCGGTAGGAGAATTGCTTCCGGAAATGTGCACCCTCGACTGTGGCACTACTAATTTTGGCAACATGATTTATATGAGTCCAACCGATTGGCTGAGAGATCAGGCGAAACTTGTCCAGGAAAGTGGTGTGAAGCCTGAGCTGGAATGCTTTGATACAGGTCATCTTCGTTTTGCCAATCAATTAGTCAAAGAAGGGCTTATTGATGGTGACCCAATGCTTCAATTCTGCTTAGGTATTCCCTGGGGAGCGGCTGCAGATGTAGAGACAATTCACTATTTGAAGAGTCGTCTGCCGGAAAATGCACATTGGTCAGCATTTGGAATTGGACGCATGCAGCTTCCAATAGCAGAAGAGACAGCAAAGCTAGGAGGAAATATCCGCGTGGGCCTTGAGGACAATTTGTATCTTAAAAAAGGTGTTTTTGCACGTAACGATCAGCTTGTTGAAAAAGCAGCAAACATGCTGCAGGAAAATAATATTGAAATTATGAAACCAGAAGAAGCACGCCTTCAACACGGTTTAAGAACCCCTTGAGGAGGAAATGACAATGCATGGAAACGACCAACGAATAGAAAAACTAGCTGTCATAGGCACAGGGGTAATCGGTAACGGATGGATCACCCGTTTTTTAGCTAAAGGGTATGATGTAGTTGCTTTTGACCCGGCAGAGGGAGCTGAAGAACGCACGCACCAGAGCATTAAACGTGCGTGGGAGTCGATGGAGAAAATTGGCCTTGCTGATGGTGCATCACCTGATCGCTTAACATTCGTTCCTACTGTAGAAGAAGCTGTTAAAGATGCATATCTGATTCAGGAAAACGTCCCGGAACGAGAAGATTTGAAAAAAAGCGTACTGGAATCAATTGATCAGTATGCAAAACCAGATGCGATTATCGGGTCTAGTACATCCGGTATAAAACCAAGTACATTACAGGAAAATCTAAAGCATCCTGAGCGTTTAATCGTTGCACATCCCTTTAATCCAGTTCATATCCTGCCGCTTGTCGAACTTGTTGGAGGACAATCAACAGAACAATCGATAATTAATCAGGCGGTTAAATTCTATGAATCTATTCAAATGAAGCCATTAGTTGTACAAAAAGAAATTGAAGGACATGTAGCAGACCGTTTAATGGAAGCGCTGTGGCGTGAAGCCTTGCATTTAGTTAACGATGGCATTGCGACAACGGAAGAAGTTGATGCTGCAATAGTTTACGGTGCTGGCTTACGCTGGGCACAAATGGGGCCATTCCTCACATTTCATTTGGCAGGTGGAGAGCAGGGAATGCGTCACATGCTAGAGCAATTCGGCCCGGCATTAAAACTTCCATGGACGAAATTGGAAGCACCTGAATTAACCGATGAATTGAAAGAAAAAGTTGTTGAAGGCTGTGAAACGCATGCTGGCGATAAGTCTGTCGCAGAGTTAGAAGATAAACGTGATGAATTTTTGGTGAAACTCATGGATCTTGTTGAAGAATATTGGCCAGAATCGAAAGGTCTTGCTACGAGTGGAAAATAGAGAGGAGCATGATCATGTTTAGTTACCAGGATTATGTCCGTACTGATTGGGTTGACTATAACGGTCACATGAATGACTCTGCCTATGCGAACGTATTTAGCAATGCCGTTGACCGTTTTATGGATTTTATAGGATTGGATGAAGATGGACGAACTAACTTGTCCTATACGATTTTTACGCTAGAAACACATCTTTGCTATCTCAAGGAAGCGCATCAGGATGAAAAACTTAGTGTTTCTATTCAATTGTTGGATATTGACAGCAAAAGAGCCCACGTATTTTTTGAAATGAAAAACAATAATGAAGCTTTACTTGCAACTAGTGAGCAGATGCTGATGGGAATGGATACGCAGCAGGAAAGACCAGCACCATTTCCAGAGCAGGTAGCAACTGAAATCGGGAAAATGTGGGACAAGCATAAACACTTAGAACCCCCCAAACAAGTTGGAAGACGTATATGTATAAAGAAATAAAAAGCATAGAAGGAGGAGAATTTATATGAATAAAATAGAAGTTAATAATCTAACAAAAATATTTGGTTCTCATCCTCAACAAGGGCTGAAACACTTGGATAACGGAAAAACGAAAGATGAAATTTTGGAAGAAACAGGAATGACTGTTGGGGTGAACCAGGCTTCCTTTGCCGTAAATCCAGGAGAAATATTTGTCATTATGGGTCTTTCCGGAAGTGGAAAGTCCACGTTAATCAGATTAGTCAACAGATTAATAGAGTCAACTAAAGGCGAAGTATTCATTGATGGTGAGGATGTCACCAAAATGGATAAGAAACAGTTAGTCAACACAAGAAGAAAGAAATTAGGAATGGTATTTCAGCGGTTTGGCCTGCTTCCACACCGTTCTGTCCTCCATAATGTCGCTTACGGTTTGGAAATTCAGGGGGTCAGTAAAGAAGAGCGTAAAGAGAAAGCTATGAAGACCATTGATGATGTTGGTTTGAAGGGTTATGAAAATAGTAACCCAAATGAACTGAGTGGGGGTATGCAGCAGCGTGTCGGACTAGCCCGTGCGCTTGCCAACGATACTGATATTCTTCTGATGGATGAAGCGTTCAGTGCATTAGATCCGATTATACGCACTGAAATGCAGGATGAACTTTTGAAATTGCAGAACAAATTGGAAAAGACAGTGCTATTTATAACCCACGATTTAGATGAGGCATTGAAACTTGGTGATCGCATTGCAATTATGAAGGATGGCAAAATCGTTCAAATTGGTACTGCAGAAGAAATTCTGGAAAATCCGGCAAACGACTATGTTTCACAATTTGTTAAGGATGTTGATCGCTCTAAAGTTTTGGAGGCATCACATGTCATGCGAAAACCAGAAGTGCTGCTGTCCTATAAAGATGGTCCACGTATGGCAGTTCGGAAAATGGAAGAAGTTGGAGCATCCAGTATTTTTGTTGTTGATAAAGAAAAGAAATTTAAAGGACTATTGACAATCGATGATGCGATAAAAGCATATAAAGAGGATATTTCGATGGAGCAGTTTCTGATCGGTGATGTTCATACTACTTCTCCGGATACACCACTGGATAATCTGCTTGGCGTTGCAGCTGATGCGAAGTATCCGATTGTGGTACTGGAAGATAACTACTTATTAGGCATCATTTCCAGGGTTTCGATTCTTTCTGGTTTAGTCCTTGGTAAAGAAAAAGATGAGGAGGTTACAACATGAATTATTTTAACTTCCCATTAGAGCAATGGACAAATTCTTTCGTAAATGATTGGTTATTACCTGAGTTAAGTGGATTTTTTGACCAAATAAGTGTGGTCTTAAGTTCATTTGTAGAGGGGGTTACAAAACTTCTGGTTGCAATTCCTCCAGAGATTATTACAATTGTTCTCTTTTTACTTGCCTGGAAACTTTCTGGAAAAGGTTTGGCACTGTTCACATTGCTTGGCGGACTGTATATGGGTTCTGTTGGCTTGTGGCCAGAATCTCTGCAGACACTTGCAATTGTGATCGTTTCCACGATTATATCTGTAGCCATTGGGGTACCACTTGGTATTCTAAGTGCAACAAATAACGTCGTAGATCAGATTACTAAACCGGTTTTAGATTTCATGCAGACACTGCCGATATTTGTTTACTTGATTCCGGCTATTTTGTTATTTGGACTTGGTGGAGTTCCAGCGGTAATTGCAACATTTGTTTTCGCGGCACCTCCAGCTGTCAGGTTCACAAGTTTGGGTATCAAACAAGTCCCAGGAGAAGTTGTCGAAGCATCCAGAGCATTTGGGTCTACAAGGAAGCAATTATTGTTAAAAGTACAGCTTCCGTTGGCAGTACCGACAATCATGGCCGGCGTGAACCAGACAATTATGCTGTCGCTGTCAATGGCAGTTGTAGCATCCATGATCGGTGCACCAGGGCTTGGTGCTCAAGTATTGAGAGGGATATCCACTGTTAACGTTGGTCTTGGTTTAACAGCAGGACTGGCCATCGTTGTTTTGGCAATAATCTTAGACCGATTAACACAAAGTATTGGAGAGAAATTATAAACAAAAGGGGAGAGATTATCATGAAGAAAATTTTATTAAGTTCATTGACAGCACTATTGCTATTAATGGTGGTAGGTTGTTCATCAGATTCAAGCAGTGAAGCAAGTGCAGATGATCAAAACACAGAGGGAAATGAAACGAAACAAACGATTACATTTGGAGTTACACCTTGGACAAGCACAGTGCCTCCAACAGAAATTGCTCGCATTATAATTGAAGATATGGGCTATAAAGTTGAGGAAACACAAGCTGATGCAGGCAGCGTATATGTGGGTCTTTCTCGAGGCGATATTGATGTATTTATGGATTCATGGCTTCCTGCCCATAATGTTTATCTAGAAAAATACTCTGAAAACATTTCCGACACAGCAGTCAGCTATGATAATGCTGATGCTGGCTGGGTAGTACCAAAATACATGGAAGATGTCAATTCAATTGGAGACTTAAAGGGGAAAGAAGATAGTTTTAACAATGAAATGTATGCCATTGAAGAAGGAGCAAGTGCAACAAAAATTATCGATGAAGCTATTAAGGGATATGGACTCGATATGAAACAAATCAATTCATCTGAAGGCGGAATGATGGCACAGGCAATGCGTAAAATGCAAAGCAAAGAACCGGTTGTATTTTACGGCTGGCGCCCACATACAATGTTCAATAAATTTGACATCAAGATGCTGAAAGATCCAAAAGGATTTTTTGATACGGCATCAGTACACGTTATTACAAATAATCAATTGAAAGAAGATGCCCCGGATGCTTATAAATTTTTAAGTAATTGGAGTATTCCAATTGATGATGTGGAAACGATGATCGGTAAGATTGAGGATGAGGGCATGAAGCCCGAAAAAGTAGCACAAAACTGGATTGATAATAACCAAGATAAAGTAAATAAAATGCTGGGTAAATAAACCAGAAATATGCCTTGTGCTGATTGAATATACGTTCAGCACAGGCATTATTCTTAGCAGTAAGAAAGTATAACTACTTTCTTACTGCATAAGTGCAACAATGGCATTCAACAAAAGGCTTGCACTCCAGAGTATAAGGGGTTCTAAGAAAGCAAAATACGCTTTCATAAGATTCCCTTTAACGAATGCCAAGTTTTCTAATAGTGAGGTGTTTAGTATGGTAAACGTTAAAGAAAGCAACCAGATCATTGTTGACAGGGAAGTACCTTGTACCGTACGGGATGGAATTAAGCTATATGCTAATATATACCGCCCAAATGATGGTGAGACCTATCCAGTCTTATTATGCAGGCTGCCATATAATAAAAATCTTCCTGACTTTTCGCATCGGTACATAGATCCAATCAGAACGGTAATGAACGGTTTTGTTGTGATTATCCAGGATGTACGGGGACGATTCGCATCAGAGGGAGAATTTGTGCCCTTTGAACAAGAGGCAGAAGATGGCTATGACACTGTCGAATGGGCAGCTCGGCTCCCATATTCGAATGGAAATGTAGGAATGTTCGGACTATCCTACTATGGCTTTACGCAGCTGTACGCAGCGCTTGAAAAACCACCATCTTTAAAAGCTATTTTTCCTGCGATGACTGGAAGTATTTCCGGAGAAGCATTCAGCAGAGATGGTGTGTTTAATTTTGCATCAGCAGAGACGTGGATTCTGGATTCCGTAGCACCTGATTATCTAAAACGGAAACAGGACAGCAGTAAATATGCCGAAACAATCCAAGAAATTATCAGTGACCTTGATGAGATCGAAAAATGGCATGACTTTAAGCCGGTAAATCAATGGCCGCCAGTCATGAAACATCCGGAACTGAGAGACTTATTCGGGAAATATCTTAATAAGGTATATCTGACGGAATCACTCTCAAAAGGATCATTCAACTCAGAGGATTTAAATTTGCCTGCCTATCACCTGGCTGGCTGGTATGATAACTTTCTGGGACCAACTATCAAAAACTTTCAGGATATGAAAAAGTCGGATCACAATCAGAAATTAATCATTGGACCATGGGGGCATGGGGCATTTAATTCTGAAATCGGTGAACGCTCATTTGGCATTACTAGTTCAGGTCTGTCAATTGAAGGCAAAGAGGATATTACATCACTTCATATAAACTGGTTTGACTATTGGCTTAACCAAGACAATACTGTTTTACCAGAAGATGACGAGCCAATTAAGCTATTTGTAATGGGAACTAATCAGTGGCGTTCTGAAAAAGAATGGCCATTAAAACGGACAAACAATACACCATTTTATTTTCATAGTGATGGAAAAGCAAACTCTAATATGGAGTCAGGGACTTTGACTACAGTTCCGCCTGAAGCAGAACAAGCCGATCAATTTGTTTACGACCCAGAAAGTCCAGTTCCGACTAACGGCGGCAGTGTCTTATTTTACAATGGCAAAAATGCTGGACCTCGAGACCAAAGCGTAATAGAACAGAGGAAAGATGTGCTTGTCTATTCGTCTGCCCCAATGGATACACCTATAGAAGTAACAGGATGGGTGAAAGTTGTGTTATGGGCGTCAACGGATGCACCTGATACAGACTTTACAGCGAAACTTGTTGATGTATTTCCAGATGGAACCGCCTATAATCTTACGGACGGAATAGTTCGTGCATCGCATGTAAATGGGCAGGGAAATCTTAGTGGCAAGACTGTAAAATATGAAATAGATTTATGGGCAACAAGTAATGTATTCTTGCCTGGACATAAGATCAGGGTTGAAATCTCTTCCAGTAACTATCCGTGGTATGATGTTAACCCAAATACGGGTGAAACTACGCTGGATACATCAGAAATGGTGCAGGCAACACAAACAATAGTCCATGACAGCGATCACCCATCGCATGTCGTATTGCCAGTGATCCCGGCTAAGTAAATATTAGCAATGAAAAACGCTCAGATGGATTCTGAGCGTTTTTTATTGGAACTAGAAAAGAGTACACCTTGCTTGCCTTTTGTGGCGGATCCTCATTCCGTTATCCATTACAAAAAACCTGTTTCAAGCATGGTTATGAATCCTCATTCCGCTATTTGCCGTTTTGAGCCCTGTTTTCAATGAAATTTGTGCAATTAACGGAACGAGGATCCGCCTCATCCCTTTTTGAGCAGTTTTTCGTGCATTTAGCGGAATGAGGATACACCTTGTATTTTGGAGTGGAAAAACGCCACCTCTAAACGTTATTCCAATCGTCTGAATCCCTCTTGATGGAGATAGTCAGCCGCTGCATTATACGTTGCATGGGTTCCGTCTAAGTCGTCCCCAGCATAGATATTCCAAGCATTATAATCGTTGGTTAACATTAATGTCTGGTTTTCAGGATTTATCCATGTTTCTTCAATAAGCTCGGATTCTGACAGCGAATCAATTGATTGTTTTATCACTTTTCGAAGTTCCTGTTCTGTAAAGTCACGGATATTTACCATGCCTTTCGAATCGATCTGGTAGTTATCATCTATTTCTTCAGCGTAAACAAAGCCGTTTCCGTTTGGATGGAGCCGATATACTACTATTTTTTTATCCAGTACACTTTCTTCAAAATGGAAATTGACACGACCAAGTGAAACATCGTGACGCTGTAATTCAGGAAATGATTCAATAATTGCTAGTTTTTCTTCAAATGTAAGCATGAGACCTCCACGGTGAGTATGATTTAAATTCACACCTATTATACCACTGGATTTTTTAAAAATACGAATGATTCGGATTTGACCAGGCAAACAACGCTTCCTCATCTAAAAGAGATGACAGCCGTTATCAACAACTGAAAATTCAAGGTCCGGGAAATATGTTTGACGTTAGTATAAATGGAACTGAAACTTTTAAAGAATGAAGGCTGAGCACTGATAGTAGTAAGAATGATGGTAGACAAGTCAGATAAATTAACCTCTCTGATCAGAGGACAATTTGACAAAGTTATATAAACCTTCTAAACTAAATTATGCAATATGAACTTGTTCATTAAAAAAACATGTTCATTAAATGAATGGATTCAAAATTAATTAATGAATCTCTATGTAAACAACAAGATGAGGTTTACAAATCATAAAAATCCAAAAGGGGGGACTAGTTTGATTGAATTAAAGAACATAGGAAAAACGTTTGATGATGGATTTCAAGCATTAAAAGATATTAATTTAACATTTGAAGAAGGAAAAATAAATGTATTAATTGGTCCAAGTGGTTGTGGGAAAACGACAACTATGAAACTGCTGAACCGATTAGTAGATTATACGCAAGGCGAGATTCTGATCGATGAAGAAAATATTAAAGACATTAACCCAATTACCCTTCGCCGCAAAATGGGATTCGTTATCCAGAATATTGGCTTATTCCCTCATATGACCATTTACAATAATGTAGCAACCGTCCCAAAACTATTGAAATGGGAAAAGAAAAAAATCCGCAGCAGAGTTGTTGAGCTGTTGGAAATGGTCAATCTTGATCCAGAAACGTATATGCAACGCTACCCTTCAGAACTAAGTGGTGGTCAGCAGCAGCGAATTGGTGTTATTCGTGCTCTTGCTGCAGAGCCTTCTACCATTTTGATGGACGAGCCTTTTAGTGCTCTGGACCCCATCAGCAGAGAACAATTGCAAGATGAACTACTTCGTCTGCAATCTGAAATCAACAAAACGATTATATTTGTTACACATGATATGGATGAAGCGATAAAAATTGCTGATCAAATTATTTTAATGAAGGATGGGGATATTGTCCAAAAAGGTTCTCCACAGCAAATTTTAGAGAACCCGGAAAATGATTTTGTGAAGGATTTTATCGGAGAAAAAAGATTGGGAATGGAAAGAAAAATGCCACAGCTCAATGCGTTTACAGCCAAGGATTATATTTCGGTTTCGGATGACATGTCGGTTGAGTCAGCGATGGATAAGTTGATTGCCAATCAAACAGCTGAAGCCCCTGTTGTGAAGCATGATGGAAGTTATAGAGGTGTAATTAACCTGTATGAGATGCTGGCCAAAAAGGATCAGAAACTGCAGGATTTCATTAAGCAAACAAACTCGGTTATCACGGAGGAAGAAGAAACGGAAAGTGTCTTAAAGAGACTTGACGAGATGCAAGGATCTGTCCCAATTATCTCTACTGATAATGTACTCGTTGGTATTTTGGATAAAGATAAGTTGCTGCAGGCTTTGAAGGATGTAACAGAAGGTAAGAGTGGTGTTGCCTAAATGGAATTGCTATCAGAGTATTTGAGATATTGGTCTGAAGATTATTCATCCATTTTAGAGTACATGTATGAGCACATTCTTATTTCCTTTACCGTGATCATCTTATCAGTTGCTATAAGCATACCATTAGCTATTTATATGACGAAAATGAAGCGTAACAAAATCAAGAGTCTTATTTTTAACATTGCTAATGTGTTTCAGACAATACCAACCATTGCCATGTTAGCCATTATGATTCCTTTAATGGGGATTGGCTTCACCCCCGCAGTAGTGGCTTTGTTGTTATATTCATTGCTGCCGTTGCTGCGGAACACATATTCAGGTATGGAGTCTGTTAGTTCGGAAATTATTGAAGCAGCAAAAGGAATGGGGTTCGGTACATTTCAGAGGCTGTTCAAAGTTGAATTGCCTGTTGCTTTTCCTTACGTTATGTCCGGAATACGTGTAACTGCTGTTTATATCATTAGCTGGACAACACTAGCTGCATTAATTGGTGCAGGCGGATTAGGTGACCTTGTACTGGCAGGTATTGGCTACAATGATCAATATATGATATTCACGGGCACGATATTGGCTATCGTAATTGCAGTTTCACTGGATCTTGTTTTAGGCAGAATTGAAAAAATAGTAAAAAGAGCTTAAGAAAAGGGGAGTTATATATGAAGATAAAAAGTTTTTTAGTCGTAAGTTTAGTTGCTTTAATGTTACTGATTACAGGATGTGGAGATGAGAGTTCAGCAGATGGTGGAGAGGTATTTACTGCAGCTGCCGCCAAAAATACCGACTCTAAAATAAATGTACAGATACTAAAATTACTAGTGGAAGACCAAACAAGTCATGAAGTAGAGATTGTTCAAGATCTTCCAGCGAGTGCTCAAATTTTTGCTGGAATTGATCGTGGAGAATTTGATTTTGCTAACTTATTTTCTGGTGAAGTATATAACAACTATTTTGATGATGTAGAGTATTCAACCGATCCTGGTAAAACGTTGAAGCAAGCCCAGAAATTTTTTGGTGAAAAGTACGATATCAAGTGGTATGACCCAGTTGGCTTTATTAACAACTACAGTATTGCAGTAAACAGAGACTTTGCAGAAAAAAATAATGTAGAAAACTTAACACAATTAGAAGAATATGCAGATGAAATGGTATTAGGTACTGATAACGCCTGGATTGAACGTGAAAATGACGGGTATGAAGGTTTTAAGGAAACATATGGCTATAAATTTGCAGAAGCACGCGGAATGGACGTTGCATTAATGTATGAAGGAATTGCAAACGGTGATTTGGACGTTGTAACTGCCTATACAGTAGATCCGCAGTTAAAAGAGTATGACTTGAAAGTCTTAAAAGATGATAAACATTTCTTTCCACCATACGAGGCTTCTTTAGTCGCACGAAATAGCGTGATTGAAGAATATCCGGAAATTGATAAAATCATTGAATCTACAGTTGGGCTAATCTCCACAGAAGAAATGACCGATCTAATATATGAAGTGGATATTGAAAAGAGAAGTATTAAAGAGGTATCAGAGGAATTCTTAAAAGAAAAAGGAATGTTAGACTAAGAAAAGGTGAATAAACATGGAGTTCATTAGTAGACTTGTCCAATATATAATTGAAAACTACAGTGAATTGTTATCTCTATCGATAGAACATTTATTAATGGTCGCCTATGGCATAGGGCTGGCACTGGTGGTTGGCGTACCACTTGGCATTATTGCTGCAAAGTTTGAGAAGCTGGCACCGGTTATCATCTCACTTACCAATATATTGCAGTTGATACCTAGCTTGGCTATGCTGGCAATATTAATGCTCTATTTAGGCTTTGGGTTTGAAACAATTGTCGTTGGTTTGTTTTTATATTCCTTGCTTCCTATAGTGAAAAACACCTATGTTGGAATTAAAGAAGTAGATGACAGTATTACAGAAGCGGGAATTGGCAACGGGATGACGACGCTTCAACTACTGTTAAAAATTCAATTTCCCTTATCTGTTCCGTTCCTGTTGGCTGGGGTAAGACTGGCTGCGGTGATCGCTATTTCTGTCGCTACACTTGGCCCCTACGTTGGAGCGGGTGGCTTAGGAAAAGAGATCATTTCCGGGATTAGTCTCCAATCAGATGTAAAGATTTACGCTGGTACCATTATTGCTACTCTAATGGCGATTATAGCCGATATTTTACTAGGGAAAATCGAAGGAAAAACGAAACGTCGGCTTGCCTAAGCTGCAGAAATTTCGTGAATTGGAAAGATGAAGAAGCCCCTTGGTTGTCTTGACCAGGGGGTTGTTATAAGCAGTTAAGGAATTATAAATCTATTCCTTACTGCAAAAATGCAACTAAGGCTTTCACCATAGTGGAAAAATAGATTAAATAAAATTTTTGAGGTGTGTGGCTAATGAATGTAAAAAGAAAAGAGATTCAAACGGCTAGAATGTGGCGTTTTTTTCTTGATGCAACTTCAGAGCTCATTGAAGAGAAGGGTTTACACCATATAACTATCCGGGAAATTGCGGATCGTGCTGGGTATACGAGCTCTACAGTCTACAATTACTTTCGGGATTTATCTCATTTGAAGTTTTTTGCTGTCATGCGTGATACGGATAAATACTTAAAAGATCTGCCTGGTTATATGGAAAAGGGCAGTAATACAATTGAAAAATGGCTGTATGCATGGGAATGCTTCTGTAAACATTCCTTTCAACTACCTGAGGTGTATTCCCTTCTCTATATCGAAAACCTTGGTACTATTCCAGAGGAACTTATGCAGAATTATTATCAGGTTTATGCAAATGAATTAATAAATCTTTCTGAAGAAGTGCAGTCCATTATCACACATCATAATATAGCTACCCGAAGTTCTCTCTATATTCAAAGTGCTAAAGAAGAAGGGTTTATCCAGGAAGAGGATATTCCGTATATCGCTGATATGACTATGCTGATCTGGACGGGGATGCTAACAAATCTCCTCAATTTACGGAGAAATGTTTCAAAAGAGGAAGCTGCAAAACAAACAATGGATTATGTATACAAAAGTATTATGTCTACAGTCGTTCCGGAAAAAAGAAGTGAGGTCAACTATGTATATGGTGACCGTAATGAAAATGGAAGCAGTACATCTTAGAGGAGTGGAATGAATTGGTTTTTAATGTAAGTGATTCAAATAATAGAAAAACAATAACAGAATTTCCTAGAGAGATAGAAAAGAAGGATCATGTATGGATTCCTATGTCTGATGGGACAAAATTAGCAGCAACAATCTGGCTGCCAAAAGATGCAGCGGAGAATCCCGTTCCAGCTATTTTGGAATATCTGCCATATCGAAAAGATGATTTCACAGCAATTCGCGACTCGATTCGTCACCCTTATTTTGCCGGACATGGGTATGCAAGTATTCGAGTTGATATCCGTGGAACTGGTAATTCAGATGGTATTTTGCCAGATGAATATTTGAAGCAGGAACATGACGATGCATTGGAAGTGTTCGATTGGATTAAAGAGCAGTCATGGGCAACAGGTGATGTTGGTATGATCGGGAAATCCTGGGGCGGCTTCAATGGGTTACAGGTTGCTGCAAGACAGCACCCAGCCTTAAAAACAATTATTACATTATGCTCAACTGATGATCGTTATGCAGACGATGTTCATTACCGCGGAGGAAATATATTGGCATCGGATATGCTCTGGTGGGCATCAACTATGTTCGCTTACAGTGCTCGTCCACAGGATCCAGAAGTAGTTGGAGAAGGCTGGAAAGAAAACTGGCTGGAGCGGTTGAAGACGACACCATATGTTAATGAATGGATGAGTCACCAAACAAGAGACGACTATTGGAAGCATGGGTCGATAAATGAGGACTACTCGGATATTCAGATTCCAGTTTTTACTGTTGGTGGATGGCAGGATGGCTATACGGATGCAGTCTTTCGTCTAGTTGAAAATCTTCCATATGCTAAAGGATTGATTGGACCATGGGCTCACGAATATCCAGAAGTTGCAACGCCAGATCCGACCATTGGTTTTCTGCAGGAATGCCTTCGCTGGTGGGACCAATGGTTAAAAGGGATTGACACTGGAGTTAAGGATGATCCGAAATTTATAACCTGGATACAGGAGAACGAATTACCGGAAGTTAACTATGATGAACGGCCTGGAAAATGGGTAGTAGATTCGTCATGGCCTTCAAAAAATGTTAATGAAAAACATTTCTGGCTTCATGACGGAAAACTGGAATCTGAGCAGAATTCTAATGAAAAGGTAATTGTGCCAAGCGTTCAGGAACACGGATATTATGCAGGTGTATTTTGTCCATTTGGTGAACCAGGTGACTTACCGTCTGATCAGCGATTCGAAAACGGAAAATCAGTTGTTTTTACAACGGATCCTTTTAAGGAAAGTTTTGATATGCTAGGGCATCCGATGTTTGACATGGAATTTACAACAGATCAGGAAAGTGCTCTTGTTGCTGTCAGGCTTTGTGATAAGGCACCAACGGGAGAATCTACTTTACTTAGCTGGGGAATGTTAAATTTAAATCACCTTAATTCCCATGAGCATCCAGAAACTTTGGAACCTGGAAAGAAATATCAGGCGTCTATTAAACTGGATAGTGTTGGCCAAACCATTCCAGCCGGGCACTCACTGGAAGTAGCTATATCACCAACGTATTGGCCGCAAGCTTGGCCATCGCCAAAGCCAGTGACACTGGAAATTTATGCAGGGGAATCAACGAAAGTAAGGCTGCCAGTCCGTACACCACAGCCGGAAGTGGATGGTGCAGTTCACTTTGACTCTCCGGAAACGGCTCAAGTGATTGACAGAGAAATTCTCAGAACCGAAAATCGGACACGAAACATCTCGCATAATACCATAACAAATGTATGGCAGCTTGAAGACTTTTCAGACGAAGGAGAGCGTTTGCTGCCTCATAACGGGTTGAAGCATGGAAGTCTAAATAAAAATACTTACACGATTCAATCTGGCAATCCATTAGCTGCCAAGGCACAATGTGAGTGGGAGCTGACAGTTGGACGAGAAGACTGGGAAGTAAAGCTAATCACCAATAGTGAGATGACGAGTGATCATGATACATTCTATCTAACAAATACAATGACCGCTTTTCATAATGGAGAACAATGCTTTCAAAATACCTGGAACAAAGAAATACCAAGAGTTTATCAATAGAATAGAGGCAGTAAGGAGAATAGCGCCTGTCATCCGGAACTTAATTGTTCCAGATGACAGGCATTTTTTTTGGATAGAGGGGTCAGGTTCCTCGTCCCAGCGTATCCTACGGGGGCGCGAGCGGGACAAGGAACCTGAACCCAATGTACCGCCAAAAAGAAGGAATAACCATGAGTGTTGTCGAATAATTAAAGAAAACATCACTTTAATTATGCTGGAGGATACGTATGAAAGTTTTGGAATTGAGTAATGTCGAAACGCACCTAGGCGGCAGTACACTGCTCAGCGATATTTCGTTTGCTGTGGAGGAATCGAGTGTAGTGGCACTGGTTGGACATAATGGTGCGGGTAAATCGACATTAATGAAAACAATATTAGGTGAACTGGAAAAAGCGAAAGGTGAAATTACCATTAACGAAACGTCAACACAAGACGAGGATTTATTAACATATAAAGAGCAAATTTCCTATTTGCCGGAAGAACCTCTTTTACTGACAGAGCTTACTGTCATGCAGCATTTTCAGCTTTACGCCATGAGTTATGGGGTAGAAGAGGCAATAATGGAGGAGAAAATAAATACGTATACCACAGGCTTTGAACTGGAGGACAAACTAAACGAATATCCAGAATCATTATCCAAAGGTATGCGTCAAAAAGTGCAGACCATCTGTGCGCTGCTTCCGGATACACCGCTGCTGTTAATCGATGAACCTTTCATGGGGCTTGATATCTACGCGATGGATTATCTGGAGGAATTGATTCAGGAAAAAGCCAGGAGCGGAACAGCGGTATTATTGACATCTCATCAGCTGGAGCGGGTAAAGGATATTGCAGATACATATATTATGCTGCAGCACGGGGAAGTGCTGGATCAAGGCCCGGTAGGTGATTTTAAAACAATTAGACGGAGGAAGCATGATGATCACTAGAAAGACAGATCTTCGTGCATATTGGTTAATCCGCAGGGGCCGTTTCGCTAAAAAGAAAAAGGTTTACAAACAAGTAGCAGCAGTAGTAATTGATCCAACGACAGCCATTTATGTTGCCGCATTAGTTGGTTACCTAGTGGTGAGTTTATTTCTAACCGGTAATATCACCGAGGAGCTCGCGCCGTTTTTTGCTTTCGTGAAAGAGAATGCGAGTAAAGGCTATTTGCTCTTATTAAGTGTGCTGCCAATCCGTTACATCGTTAGATCTTTCCAGCATCCAGGTATATTATTTTCCACGTCAGAGTACCAGTTGGGATTGCTGCCATTTAGAAGAGAAAAAATTTGGGCATTTCTATTGGTGGAAAAATCACTTAAGGTCCTCTTATTTTTCGGCTCATTAGCAGCACTTCTTATTTTTGTAACACCGATTTCAAGTTCATTAATTACCTCGTATCTAACACTAATTGCTGTGTATGATCTGGTAATGGCAGTGCCGCAGTGGAAACTGTTTCAACAGCGCTTTTGGATAAAAGCTGTTTGGCTGCTTCTTTTTATTTTAAGTAATCTCACTGGAGTTATGCTGGAATCAGAATTGATTGGACTCATGCAGCTTGTATTGATCATTCTTGCACATATCGTTTTGCTGCCTCGTCTATTCAAGGGAATAAATTGGGAGCGTGTAACTGAAATCAGTGATTACTATATTTGGAACATGCTCGTGGTCTCAAAAGTATCTCAAACCAAATTTAAAAAGAAAAAGTCCTATAGTATTCTTCAAAACTCAGCGAGGCGAAAGCGTTCTTTTGCTACTATATTCTCTATCTACCATAGGCTTTGGCAGCTGTACCTTGTCAAAAACCTTGGTGTAATTTTTCAGGTGATCGGTGTAATCCTGCTGATGCTGGTTGCGTTTCAATTTTTCAAGGAATGGCTTTATTATATTGGAATGGCAGTTGGCATTCATGTTTATACAGCCCTGTGCACCAATTTATTTCATAATCGTTTTCAAGCAGACGTTGTCGAAGTGCTTCCGTGGGATCTTGCTATGTATAAACGGACATATTTCAAGTGGATGGCAATGGGTGGTGGGCTCTTATTTCTGCCCATCTTTTCATACTTCATCAGGCATTGGGACGTATGGGCTCCTTTTCAGTTAATGTTCGTAGTTTGCGTTTTCTTATATGCGTACCACGTGAACATGGATAAAACAATCATTCTGCTGGCTAAAAAATCTGGATTCCTTCAATTGCGGGAGGGGTTAAGTCTTGTGTTCATTATTTCAGTTGCAATCAGCCATATACTGCCAGTAATTTCGCTTACAGCTTTAGGAATTATCCCGGCTTTATATTTTCAACTGCGAAATAATAATGATAATGGTCCCAAATCTATTACTTAGGTTTGGGATTTTGTATTTGTAGGCAAAAACAGTATTCATATCGTGTCCTCATGATTTTGCAGTTTTAATAGTAGCGCATTTTCTCTCCGCATATACATAACAATATAAACGTATTTTTTTGGGGGGAGAATATAATTGGGGGTAATTTCTGTTATGAATTACAAGGGTGGTGTCGGAAAAACGACGCTATCCGCTAATATTGCAGCAGATTTAGCAAGCAGAGGTAAGAAGGTATTACTGATTGATATGGATCCACAGACTAATCTGACCTTATCATTTATGAATATAGAAGAATGGCAGAGCCTTGATCGGCAGGGGCGGACAATCAAGCACTGGTATGATGATTTTCTGGATAGAGACGGGGAGGCATCACTTGGAGAGTTAATAATTACTCCAAATCACGTAAGTGGCCGATTAAAGAAAACTGGTGGAAGAATTGATATGATCTGTTCGCACTTGGAATTAATTCATGTCGACATGGAACTTTCAAGCAGGCTTGGTGGGAACACAGAGAGAACCATTCGCAGCAATTATCTAAAGGTGTTGTCACGTCTACAAATTAAATTGGATGAAATAAAAGGTGAATACGATATAGTCCTTATCGATTGCCCGCCGAACTTTAATTTAGTTACACAAAACGCACTAGCAGCAAGTGATGCATATATTGTTCCAGCAAAAGCGGATTATTTATCAACGCTTGGAATCGACACGTTAATGCGCCATGTAAAAGGATTGACGGAAAAATATAATCAGTATAGTGAAGGTGCTGTTTCCAATGTATCGAATCAAATTTCCCCTCGGGTGCTAGGTGTGGTATTTACAATGGTCGCTTTTAATAAAGGAAGGCCCATCGCCGTACAAAGAGAATATATAAATCAAGTTGAAAAGAACCATTCATGCTTTCGTAACGTATTACGCGAGGGAAAAACCCAATTTGCTACAGCTCCTGAAACAGGTATTCCGGTCATGTTAACCAAAGGGAATAGCCTTCCACAGCAAGTAATACGAGATGAAATCAGGCAGATAACAAGTGAGATGCTGGGTTTATATGGGGGAAGTCATGAGTAAAAAAGAAACGGAAAAAATGCTGCAAATCACGATGGAATTTTTAGAAGGATTAACGAATAAACAATTTCAGGATCTAGTAGATAAGAAAGCGTTTATTCGTTTTGAAGCAAAGGCCTATTGTGCTGCTGAGTATGACCAGATCATGGATAGGATTAAGCAAGATTCAGATGTTGAAAAGCTCCTGAAAAATTATACGAAAAAAGAACTCGCTTTATTCTGCGGCTACCACAAGGTGAACATTAGATCTAACGATACCAAAAAAGAGATTTATAAAAAGGTAGCATCTCATTTGAACATTAATCATTGGCCAGCGAAAAAGACAGCAGAATCAAATTGGAAACAAATCGAAAACGCCTTAAATAATTGTGGGACGCTGGAGGAAGCCAGAAATTTTCTAGCTAACCAAAGTCTACTACGGTTGAAAAAAGATATTACCGCATTTGCCAAGGCACAGGGAGTTTATGTGAATCAGAAATACACAAAACAGGAATTGCTGGATCGGATTGCAGACTCCGTTGTGGGCGCCCGGATAAGAGGAGAGATTATAAGGTCGGCGGATTAGAAAGGACAGGGACAAGGAACCAGACCCTTATGTCCCTAAAAATATTTACCCTCTCCATGCCACTTTTCCACCCCCACATACGATAGTACTAGTGACCACCTCTTTCTATCTATACAATCGAATGCCAAGTTAAAAAGGTGGCATCAGCACATAAAAAGGGAACTTCTTATTAAAAGAAGTTCCCTCATTTCAAGATTGTACTACCGAACAACACGCCTGACACCAGCTATATACAGCACTCCCAGCATTACGAACAGACCCAGAAACCCATTACGAAATCCAATGATATCGATCATCAGGCCGAACAGTGGAAATAATAGCATAATGCTGAAGCTCTCGACTACGCTAATCATCGAAAAGAAGGTAGCGCGGACACTGGATTCCAATCCCCCCTGGATAAAGTTTGAGAATATTGGTTCGTATAGTGTCACAAGCTGTGAAAGAATCAGGAATGACATAACGATCGCCCAGTCCGGCGACACGATAAATAGCAGGAAAAACACAAGGTATAACAGATACCCATAGGTTGTAATATTGCCAAAGCTCCATTTTGACTCAAGTCTGTATGCTAACTTGGCCATTAAAACACCAAGCAGCCCTTCCACTGTGAAAATAATTCCGATTGTCATCGAGCTGTAACCCAAGCGTGTGAAGTATTCCTGGCCATAAAAAGTCAGGATGACAATCGATGTTCCAATCATAATAAAAAAGATAATCGGAATATGGGCAGACTGGTTAGTTCGCCAAATCTTGATGCCTGCCTTTAGCTGACCCAGCCATTGCTGCTTTATACCGGTATGGGAGCTGGTATTCTTTTCACGTTCAGGTTCGTGCAACATGGCGATTGGAATCAGGGCCAGCAAATGGGTGATAATAATTCCCCCATAAACAAGTTCCCAGTTGATTTCAGCCATCCAGCCACCAGCTAGTTTGGCAAAGCTAAGCGATAACAGTGCGAGCGCCATCATGTTACCAAATACGCGTGTATACTGTTTTTCCTTGTTTTTTTCCTTCAGTGTGTCATAAATAAGTGCTTCCTCGGCCCCCGACTGGAATGTCATACTTGTTCCAAGTGTCATGAGCGCAAGGCCGAATAAGGAAAGGGAATCACCGACAAGCATGAAAGTCCCATACCCAACACTTAAGATATTACCGATAAACAGGCTTACTTTCCGGCCATATACGTCGGCGATTATCCCGGTTGGAATTTCAAGCAAAACGACACTTAAGTGCATCAGCGCCTCGACTATTCCTATTTCACTCATGCTTAGACCTTTGTCGTTCAAATAAATAACCCATAGAGCCCTGTCAAAAAATAGCTGGGCGACAAATATATAAATATAAATAAATCGAATGTTTTTTGTTAAACTTGTTGTTTTCAATGTTAGATCCTCCGTGAACTGACGCAAAAAAAACCACAGGCAAAATTACTTACCTGTGGCGCGAGCGAAGGATAAACCTTTCCCAATTAAATACCGATACTATTTGAGGCAAGAATTTTTTACGTCAGATAAGTTTTTTGAAATTTAAAGCTAAAATTAGACATACGTATCCAATTTCGCTGGAAAATTCCAAAAACAGTTGCCATGAACGCAATAAATCGCTTCACTTCATGCACAACTTTAACTAACGTAAACATTTCGTCTGCCTCCTTTTCTAATAAGTTAATTCCATGATAATTCAACTTGGATGAAAAAACAATCCCTGTTTCTTCTAGAACCTTCTTAATAAATATACAATCGAATGCCAACTCTAATAGGTGTCATCAATTTTGAATTTTTCAGGTATAAAGAGTTATTATAAATCTATTAAGGACAGGGAAGGAAGTTAAATAATGAAAGTAGATCTTCGAAGTATAGATTCAAAATATGCATATAAACTTTTAATTGGATCTGTCGTGCCACGTCCGATTGCGTGGGTATCAACTATAAATGATAAAGGAGAGAATAATTTAGCACCTTATAGTTTTTTCACGGTTGCTTCGCGCAATCCTCCAATGCTGTGTATCTCCATTAGCCCTGGAATCGAGGAGCGCGAGGGAACTATAAAAGATACACTTTCAAACATTAGGTCACAAAAGCAATTGGTTATTAATATCGTTCCATCACTTCTTGGTAATGAAATGCAAAAAACCGCAGAACATGTTCCAAGCAAAGTTGACGAGTTTAAAGCTGCCGGTTTAACACCAGCTAAAAGTACTATAGTAAATCCACCCAGAGTGGAGGAAGCACCAATTTCAATTGAGCTCGAGCTTAATCAAATTCTAGAACTTGGAAGTGACCACCTGGTTATTGCAAATGTTGTTCAATACCATATACAAGATGAGTACTATCTTGGTGACTATAAAGTAGACGTAGAAAAGGTAGGTTTTCTCGCGCGTCTTGCAGGAGATTATGGTGAAATAAATAACATACACCAATTGCCCAAACTATAACCTAAGTTTTCGATTATCAAAAAGATGTCATCCAACTTGACTCTGGCTTACGGCATAGAAAGTAAGTATTCATGTCCGCAAAAACAAAACATGATTTGTCCTTCTTCTGAATAGCAATAAAGAAAGAGGTTCTATCAGGAGGAGTATCTATGCTGCAATTATTGTTGGAAGTTTTTACAAGTGAGCGTATAGCGGAAGACATTTTATCAAATCCAATTACTGAGCTTATTTTCGTGATTCTGTTCATTAGCTTTTTTCTAACCGTTTTCGTTCATCTGGGTTTATTTACGAAGCTTAAAAAAATAAGAAATTATATGGAATCAACAGATCAAATGGATATTGAACCACTTAACACATTTAAGGCCCAGTTTGATAGAATCCATGACAAGGAATCGGTGAAACCGGAGACCTTTGTACAGGAGAGATTTTCCGGTTGGCGTGTGTTTAACATGCCTGTTGTCAATCTCATCAAGATGGTTCAGATGACCGTTTCCATTTTTATTTTGATTGGGGTATTGGGGACATTTATCGGTCTGACAATATCTCTTGGAAGTATTAATGCGACCGGCTCTCAACTGGTTGAGAATATAGCTGCAGTACTTTCGGGAATTGATGTGGCGTTCTACACAAGCATAGCTGGGATGGGGCTTTCCCTCATCATGACCGTCCTTATTAAAATCTTTAACACGGAATATATGCTGACAGATATCATGTTAAAAGTAGAATCCAATCTAGATGGGCAAGAACAGGAAGGGATGAGCCGGCTGATTGAAGTGTCAGAAACCATAAATCATTCCATTCAGCATTTGCAGGAAACGAACCAGGAATCACTAACCGGTATTGAAAAAGCATTTTCAGGCTTTCAGGAATATACAAGCGGGCTGCAGCAATCTGCAAAAGATTTGGCCAAGTTTAATGAAGGACTTTCCTGTAACCTGGCGGAATTTCAGGAACTGTTCCACCATATGAAAGAGGTGACAGATGGATTTGGTGAATCTACCAAAAAGCTAAATGACAATTTTGATTCGCTGTTTTCCTATTTTAAACGAATGGATGGAAAAAATGAGCGGATGGCTAAGGCGTTTGAGAATACCTATGAAAAAGTAAAGGAAGTTTCGACAGCTCAGATGGACACACTGAATCAATTCGAGGAATCTGTGGTTGAATTAAAATCGTTTACGTCATCGATCATGGAAGGCCAGGAATCCATACAAGCTGCATTTGAAAAAATTACCCAGAAAAATAATGACCTGGCCAATAAAATGGATGCGCATAATAAAGAGTTTAAACAGGTTTTCGGAAGTGATCTCAGCTCGAAACTGGCGGGAATTATCTCGTACATTGGGGAACTATCAAAACAATTTGATAAAATGGGAGATTCGATTGTCCAGTTGCCTCACGCACTTGAAGTGATCAATCAAACACAGACTGAATATAAGTATTTGTTAACAGATCGGTTTGATGAGCTGAAGGAGTTTAATCGAACATTTAATAGTCATTTAAAAGCACATTCTGAGGAATCAAAGGCATTTGAAAGACAAGTTAATGAGGCAACCCATACCTACGAGAAAATCGGCATGCAGAATAACCAGCTGATTAACGATATAAACAAGACGATATCCCAGATGAACAATATGTTCAATCAACGCGAAAATCAGTTGGAAGTAAATGTTGACGTTTTAAAAAATACACTCTCCAATTATGTGGCTAATCTCGAGGGAGTTCTCGGGGATAAGCTTGATAAGGTAGCCCGAAATATCACTGATTCAGTGGAAATGACGAATGAAGCGATTAAGAAGGAATTCCAGGAGATACGGCGTTTGTCTGAAGAAATTCAGCAAAGCAATTCCCGTTATGCCCAACAAACACTTCAAGACCTCGGTCGGGAGATACAAGGGTTAAATCGGCAATTGAATTCTGTTGGCCAGCAACCAGGAACGAACGGTATAGGGTTGAGACAAAATGACTACTAAATACCAGCGGCTTTTTAAAAAGGAACAAGATGACGGACATTTTTGGCCATCGTTTACCGATTTATTGACAATTATCCTATTATGTTTCATCTTAATTTTCATTACGATGATGATTATCAAATCCCTGCAAATTGAAGAAATGAAAAAGACCATCGATCAAATTATGGGAGTACGGGCCAAGCTTGTCAATGAGCTGCAGACGGAATTCAGCGATTCAACACTGGAAATTGAAGTGGATGAAAAGACAGGTGCAATCATCTTTGATACAGAAATTTTATTTGCATATGATAAGGCTGAATTGAAACCTGCGTCCTTTCAGTTTTTGGATGAATTCGTCCCGAAGTACTTGGACATTTTGCTGCAGAACGGTTATGAAGAATATATTGCGGAAATTATTATTGAAGGTCACACCGATCGCGACGGCAGTTATTTATATAATCTAGAACTCGCACAGGAAAGGGCGTACAGCGTCGCAGCCTACATTCTTAGCGGTGACTTTCCATATAAGAATATTCAAGACCACCTGCAGGAAAAATTAACAGTGAACAGTAAATCTTATACTGACTTTCGCACAGATGATTCTGGTGATTATAGTGCAGCTGATTCCAGGAGAGTGGAGTTTAAATTTCGGTTAAAGGATGAAGAAATCCTTGAGAGGACGCGAGAAATTTTAGCTGAATAGGAGGGTCAGGTTCCTTGTCCTTGTTTGGGGCGAGGGACCTTTCTACGTCCTACTTGTTGCCCACAATAAGGAAACGATGCACCTTGCTGTTACCATTTATTAACACCAATATTACAGTTTGATGAAAAAAGTATTTGTGAGAATTATGGACAGGAAGAATCCATACATTGTAGGGATGTATTTGAAAAAAAGAGTATGTGAACATACAGAACAGAGCCTTGGAATGTACCATAGTGTAAATGTGAACGTTCGGCTAGCAGCTATGGAGGTGTTTTTAATGGCTTATTTTATAGGAATATTAATTGCATCTTTGTTTTATTTTAATTATTTAAGAAAGCCTTCGGAAAACAGCTACATCCCCTCATTCAAGGTAAGGTATGAAAACCGGGAAGGGACTATGCCAAACTTCACTACTCGATATATCAATATACTCGAGGCTGATGGAGGGCGGATTATTAACCTTAGCAGACAGGTGAAGGAGAATGCTGTGGAAGTGTTCGAATGTGAAGATCAGGATAGTGCGGATACTACAATTGACCTGCTATTAACAACATTCTCAGGATCAGTGGCAGACCACGATGCTCGCCCTTTATACATCAACATTACAAATGAAGATCAAATTATACATATAACAATTAGCAACGATAGGGATGACAATGCAATAGAAGTTGTTAAGTGTATGGATGAAAAGGAGTGCAAGGATATAATCCGAGAAGTGGAAACCCATTATGAAAAATATAGACCGGTACTTGTGTTTATGCGAGGGATGATATAATTTTTGGAGCCAAATGGATGTACGTAATTAGGGGGCATATTCCTGTCACCGGTGAAGGGTGGGGGAGCGAACCAAAGCTTTAAAAAAGTCAGGTTATTTGTTGGCAGATAAGAAAGTATAAATCCTTTCTTACTGCATAAGTGCAACTAAGGCTTATATACATTAAGACTTGCACTCCAGAGTATAAGGGGTTCTAAGAAAGCAACATACGCTTTCATAAGAATCCCTTTAACGATAAGCCAAGTTTTCTAAGCGGACACAGGTGCCGTTATTTTGCTAAAATACAGTACTTTTTGAGTTTAAGCGGACACACCGGACCTTATTTTACATATATCAGGGTAAGACAAGGGTGTTTCTACCAAGTAAGGGCTCTGGTGGCCGCTAAAACTAGAATAAGCTTGTTATCGGTAAAATAGCGTACCTGATGTCCGCTTAAGTTCTCTTGTGGGTTTACCACCAGTCATCAAGTTTCTATCAATCTGCAGTCGAAAAGGAATTAAAAGTATTAATTTCTTTCGCAAGGGTAGTTTGCATTTTTTCGCTACATGTTTCGGAACATAATGCGAATAAGCCGTCCCCTCCATTTTCCTTGGCTTCAGAATCAGCTGTAGCAACAATCATCGGAACACTTGTCCCTCGTGAAGTTAAATAAACTTGGACAATTTCCCCTTCCTGATCCGAGTAGTCAATTCCATCAGCGAACTTGACATTGAGAGCATGTAATGGTTGATCGTCAGCAATTTTCTTCATACACCATGCACATCTGAACATTGTCAAATCTCCTTTCTATAAATACATTTAATTTAAGTTTAAGGTGTCTTTTCGTATTTTTCAATCAGAGAACATGAGCAACAGAACTGTACCTAAACCTCCAACCCTGCAACCCCAAATCCCCCAGGTCCTGCATGGGTTGAAATCATAGCGCCGGCTTGCATCCATTTTATATTGTTAAAACCATTTTCTTTAGCGATTTCTTCAACCCGCAGCTTGATACTTTCATCAAGTCCGATCGAATATTGGAAGTAAAGCTGCTCCCGGTCAATGTCGAATTGATTTAAATAATCCTGCAAGAGCTTTTCGGCAACACTACTCATTTTCCCGCGATACTTTTTAGTTGAAACCAGTTTTCCATCGATTAATTCAATCCGTGGCTTTAATTTTAACAAAGCCCCTCCGAGATAGGCGACATTGCTTACACGTCCACCTGCTCTGAGAAACTCTAAGCTTCCAGGGACAAATGCCAGTCTTGATTTCGGGATGATAGCTTTTATTTTTTCTACTAGAGGATCAGGTTCAATTGTAGGTTCATTTTCCAGCAAGGTAACAGCATGCATCACAATAGCCGCTAATCCCCCTGTAACGTTTAACGCGTCAATTAGATAGAGATCCTCAAAGTCCTCAGAAGCGATCACTGCACTTTGAAAAGAAGCGGATGCCTTTGACGTATATCCAATGTGAATAATGATGCAACCAGGATAATCCGCCTTTATCTTCGTGAAAAAGTCTTGATATTCATGAGCATTTGTGGCAGTTGTAGAGGGTATCTTTTTCGTGCGATCATAATAGTCGTAAATATCTTGCACGGGTAAAGAACCATCTAAGTAATCCTTCCCATCCATGATGACATGCATCGGCACCACCTGAACAGCATGCTTCTCAGCCAAATCCTCTGGTAAATCCGCTCCGCTTTCTGTTGATAAAATAATTCTTCTCATCGTAGATCCCCTTTCGTGTAGAAAAGCCACTCTTGTACGTCCTACATTACGTTTATCTAATTATACAGTATAGAGGATAGTTATTCATTGAATAGGATAGATAATAATTCTCATTTTCATGACACTTTTTCTTTGTCGCAAATGATAGTAATAGTAACCTCCCTTCTATTTATATAATCAAACGTCGTCCTTAAAAGGTGACATCTAGAACCAAATCAATTAGTAAGGATTCGGCTATCGATGGAGATAGGGGAAGACTTATACCCTTTTTTGCATAGTCTATTTCGTATTATGAAAGTGAGTGAAAATAACTTGTGACTTTATTGTTCTATCTAGTCTCTTAAATAATGTAATTTTTACGGGAGATACCGCATAGAGTTATATATATATCAAATAGTAATTAGAATGGCGCTAAGATAACCTTGAAGCCTTATCAAAAAAGAATCTGTTGGTATAGTTAATTATCTCAATATGGTGTTGATACCGCCTTCTATGAATATGGTTTGAACTACGGAAGTGTAAACCTTACCTTGGAAAGGGTTATTAAAAAAATGATGAGAACTTCAATGGCCATTTTAGGATTTTACAATGTATTGAATGGAAAAATAATATTTGTTACACCTAGAATTAGTAATTATATATTGAATCCATTAGTTGATATAATAAAGGAATTAAATATTTTATATAAGGAACTTAACTTAGAATTTGAATTCATTCATTATGCTAATGAAGACTTGACAGAAAACCTAGTCAATCCAGTTATTGTTGAATCTGAATTTGTAGTTGGAACATCTGAAATATTTATAAATAACTTAAAAATGTTTAAATTGTTTTTAAATACACTGATAACGTCACTAAAGACACTGAACGCTTGTTTAAGTAATGGAAATAGTGAAGAAAGACAAATTAATTCAAATAATCATGAGAATATTGATAATAAACACAAAGTGGCCTATTATCTTAGCAGGTTTGAACATGATAAACTATTTCCTGCTTCCAATCAAAATCAAGCGATAGTTATAATCAGTAAAATTTTAGGCATAAAACATTCAACATTAAGAAACAAAAGAGATACGTTCGATCCATTCTGTAATAAAATCAAGTCAAGGGGACCTAGAAGAAAAGGATGGTGGCAGAACGATAAATTGCCAGCAGATATGGAAAGGATATTTAACAATTATTTGAAAATAGAAGAGAAAGAAATAGAGAAAGAAATTAGAAGTATCTTAAAAATTTGACGTGTTAGGTTTAAAAGGTAAAAGTAATTTGATATAATATAAAGAATTATATAAGTTATCAAGAGTGACTGATAGATAGGGTTTAATGACCTGATAGCAATCTGTTTAAAAAACATTATGCTTCAATCAGTGATGTATTGTCTGGATAGTAAAATGTGTTACACCCCTTGCTGTAGGTAATGCAAAAGGGGAGTTTTTATGATTTGTTTGTAATTTTTGCCGCCTACCGATAATCAAAAGTACACAAAATCGGTCTAAAGGACATATCAAACATTTTTAAACAATTAAAAATAAATTCCAATATGTTTGTAATAAGAAAGGTGATATTGTGCGTAATGAAACAGAATTAAAGCGTATTGAGGAACTTGAGTTAAAGTATTTAAATAAATATTACTATTTTATGAAATTTGCTTTAGATGAAATGTTAAATGGATTTAAAACAAAATATAAAATAAAAAGCGATTGGATTGATAAGTGGAATCCAGACGATGGAGAGAAAGGGATATCTGACTTTGCTACCGGTGCTGAGAGAATTGTGTATTCACATTTGAATGGTAAAGGGATTGGCCAGCCTAACTCTTCACCAATAGGATCTGATCTTTTTTTCGAAGTTGATGATGCTTTTATTCATATTGATTTAAAAACTGTTCAAACGAGGAATATAGGAGACTATACTAGAGATATATTTGTAGGTAATAACCAAAACAGTTATAAAGGGACAGTAGAAGTATCTGGAAATGATCGTATTTATGAAGAAGCAGCACTACCCACCTACTATACAATTAATAATGATTTTAAAAAGCCATGCTTAACATATTTTATAACAATATTATATGAAGAAGAAAACTTACAAATAATAAATATGAATATATTATGTATGCCTAATGGGGAATTAAACGATGTATATGGGAAAAGAATACTCAAGGCTGGGAAAATAAGGTATCCTCAAGGTGATCCTAAACGAGATACCCACAGTAAAACAATTCGTTATAAATGGGCAGAGAATATTAATTTTGAAATGTTGAATAATGCTAAAAGGATGCGTGTGATTTATTTTAATCAAGATATAGATGAAGGAATAAAAAGTAAACTTAGCTTTATCGAAGATATTTATAACAAGCAGGGAAGCTTTTGAAAAAAGCACCTGTTTTTCAAATTGTGTGTTATAATGGAAAAAATGTAGAAAAATGGAGGAAAGATTATGACGCACGGAGGGAAACGTGAAAAATCAGGTCGAAAAAAAATTATAGGCAATGAAGTTAAACTAAAAATTGAGAATACATTACTTTCTCAGATTAATGAAATGTTTGATGGTAATACACAAAATGAAAAAATTAGAGAATGCTTAAACACTGGTTTAAGTTTAAAAGAGAGTAAACCCTTAAACGTTGTAAGTTTATTCTCCGGTGTCGGTGGATTAGATTTGGGCTTTATTGAGTCGGGGTTTGAAATTGTATGGGCCAATGATTTTAATGAGGATGCAGTGAAGACATATAAGAAAAACATTTCTAATAATATTATTTTAGGCGATATTAGTCAAATTGATAGTGATGAAATTGCAACAGGAGAAGAAGTAGATGTAGTTATAGGAGGATTTCCTTGCCAAGGTTTTTCGATATCAAACACAAAAAGAAATATGAAGGATTCACGGAATTTTCTTTACCTAGAAATGTTGAGGGTTATAAAGGATAAAAAACCAAAGTTTTTCGTTGCTGAGAATGTAAAGGGAATACTTTCTATGGAAAAAGGCGAAGTCATTAAAATGATATTAAATGATTTCAAAGAACTTGGTTACGATGTTGAGTACAGGTTATTGAATACTGCTGATTATGGGGTTCCACAGGCTAGAGAAAGAGTTATAATAATGGGTAATAGGATCGGTGTTGAAAATCCTTTTCCGGAAGTAACACATGCAGACTTGTACCCCGGAGAGGAAAATGATGGTTCATTACAAATAGAGTTGTTAAATGAAATGCCTGAATTACAGCCATATGTAACAGTAAAAGAAGCAATTGGTTTTTTGAGCGATGTGGAGTTAGTTAATGGCAAAGTGGATGAGGTCTTGGAAGTTGATGGTAGGAAGATTCATAACCATATTGCATCAACCACAGTGGCTGATAAATTTTGGGGTCGTAAACATAAGGTTAATCAAGCAGATATATGCGATTACTTAAAATATTGGAGAGATCAGTCTGAATGGACTACTAAAAAAGTAGATGAACACTTTGGATATCGTCATACCGCCGGACATTGGTTTAGAAAAGATAATAAATCAGGAAGCATTCCTAAACCATCAGATTGGTGGGAGCTAAAAAAAATACTAAATTTTGATGATAAGTATGATAAACAAGTAACAGAATTTGTTGAGAAACCAATAAAATTTGAGCAATCTTTAAGAATAACTAACTGGAATCGTGCAAGTGATACCATAACAGCTACTTCACCAGAGATCCACGTAAATAAGGAACGTAGATTGTCAGTAAGAGAATGTGCAATATTACAAACCTTTCCGGACGACTATGTGTTTGAAGGAAGTCTAAACAGTCAATATAGACAAGTTGGTAACGCAGTACCGGTATTGTTAGGAGAAAAGATTGCTCAAGAAATTAAGTTGAAATTAATGGATGAAGACAAAGGTGAAATTAAACTTAAAGAATTAGTAACTCAATAAGAATGTTACGTTATTATAATAAAAATTAAATTAAAAGTAGTCGCTAACTTTATGATAGCGACTACTTTTATTATTCCTTTTAAGTGATAACTTTTTTAATTACTTAGGTCATGTTGCTTGTTGATCCTAACTTTTAATTAGTGCTACTCTAATCATGAAGTGAAGAATTATGATATCATTCAATTATAGTTCATATTTAACATACGGGTAAAATATAATATAGAGAATTGAAAGGAATTTATTAATGGATTTAGTTTTAATTAATGAGGCCCCCTATTATAGGAGTTAACATGCTCTAAATGTATCAGGCCATTGCAATGAAACTATAACATCTTCTTCAAGCATGACTCGGCAAGGAAACTATTATGAAAATGCTTGTATTAAGTCCTTTCATAATGTACTAAAAAGGGAGTTGATTTTCCACAAAAATCACACTCACGAGAAGAGGCTAATCGAAGTATATTTGTCTATTTCATGACCTTTTACAATTACAAACGTATTAAATATATGTTGTTTCATTTGGTGTTTATAGCATATGAAAAATGTTATATGAAATAACTGAAAGCAACTGAATAAGTGATATTCTCTCAAGTAAAGAAACTTGAAATAACCTTCCCTTTACTTGAGCGGCCAGCAGGTTAAACGCGGATGTGGGTTAAATAATCAATATTTAATGTGTCCATTTTTTTGACACTGATACATGGTTGTTAGTTGTAGCACACAGAGCTACAAAGGTAAAATGTTAGTAAGGGAGATACTTATATGAATATGGAAGATATTGAAAGGCTAGAATTAAAGTACTTAGAAAAGTATTATCATTTTTTGAAGTTTGCTGAAGATGAGCTGCTAGAAGGATTTAAAACAAAAGAAGTGATAAAAGATGATTGGTTTGATAAATATAAGTCTGGAATATCAGATTTTTCAGTTGGTGCAGAAAGAATTGTGTATTCATTGTTAAATGGAAAAGGGATAGGCCAACCTAATTCAAGTCCAGTTGGTTCGGATTTATTTTTTGAGGTAAACGATGCTTTTATTAACATAGATTTAAAAACGGTTGGTACTACTTTACATCCGAGAACAAAGGATGATCCATTAGGAGCATGGTCAGATAATATTGGAGACTTTAATTCTAATATTTTTGTCGGGACTAATCAAAATAGTTATGCTGGAAAAATATTAGTAAATAAAGGTAAAGAGAATGAAGAAGCTCGAGACTATATCCCTTCACTACCAACATTTTATAACAAAGGAAAAGAAAATGCTAAGATTTGCTTAACTTATTTTATTACGATACTTTATGACAAGGATACACTTGATATTCTTGTAATGTGTATAGTATGTATGCCCAATGGTGAATTAGAAAAACATTATAAAGAAAGAGTTCTTTTAGCAGGTAAAAATAATGATAAAACTAGATTTAATTTTTCAAACGTCACTAATTTTGAATTATTGAAGCCACCACAAAAAAGGATAAAGGTAGTTTACTATAAGGATAATATGAATGAAAAATATAAGACAAAATTAAAATATTTCGAAGATAATTTTGATAACTAAATTCAAAAAAGTGATGTATAATTCTTTAACATAAACTTTGAAGTATCGAAGGATCTGAAACTAAAGGATTCAGTTCTGCACAGTCAGACGGGATTCTTTGGCACAGAAAGCATTGAGATTAGTCTGAAGTAAAAGTTGAATACGGCTATTCCTGTTGGGAGGCTGTGTTGAGTGGGATAAACCTAAGTGTGGGTTTATCCCTTTTTATATAGGAACAATTAACAACAATCCTTCACAACCCGATAATAAGAGTAAACAACTATTAAGGGGGAATGATTCATTTGCTAGGACTGTTTCGAAAAAAGGAAAAACCTCAGCCAAAACCAAAGAAAGAACAAATAAGTAAAAAGAAAAACAGTGAAGAGGTAGCAGGAAGAAAAGGGGAAATTGGCGAGTATAAGATTGATGTTCAGCTGTCACAGCTCCCAAAAGAATATATGTATCTCAATGATATTATGATTAAAAATGGAAAGTCGGCTTCCGGCTATTCACAAATTGACCATCTTGTACTAACGCCATATGGCATTTTTGTTATTGAAACAAAGAATTATCAGGGTACGATTTACGGTGGAAGAAGCAGAAAACAATGGCTTATCAATGGAAAGTTTAAAATGATAAACCCGGTCATACAGAACTATGGCCATATTCAGGCACTTAAAACGCTTGTAGATAAGAAATTTCATTCTAGCTTTATTTCGCTGGTATCATTTACGAAACGTTGCAAGCTGAAAATCGACATGGACTTAAGGGAGATTTCAGCTGATGAGATGGTCATCTACGATATTTACTTAACCGAAACGATTAACAGAAAAGTATCTATTGCTAAAATGAAGGATAAAGAGCCTTCATTATCGGAGACGGATATTCAGCAGGTATATAATACATTATCTGAAGCAAACATTACAGATCTAATGATTAGAGAACAGCACAATAAAAGTTTGAAAGAGAAGACCAGCACGAATAAATCAGCAGCTGCTAAATGTGTTGTCTGCAGTAAACCTGTTTCACAAAAGGTGAAAGATTATTGTATGGCAAATAAAAAATTCGATGGGAAAGATTATTGTTATGATCATCAAAGAAGTCGGTAATATATACAGAATAGTGCCTGTCAATCTGAATACTATCGAGTTACAGGCTCTTCTACTTACCACTTCTTCCGGATGGCTAAAGGTTGAGATTAGAACCGTTAGTTTTTGGAAACAAAAATTTTATAGTTGTTATACAAATTTGATGGATTTCAATAAGATCAGTTTTCCACCTTTTGGATTGGATATTTATATTAAAATATTATTATAGATAATTTGAGATTTTGAAAAGATATACTTAATGTAAATAGGGGTGCGATAATGAGTAGATTAATAGATGACAACATATCAATATATGAGGCTTTACAAAATATCAAAGAGGGAAAGTATGTAATGCCTGCGTTTCAAAGACAATTTGTCTGGGGTATGGAGCAAATTGAAAAGCTATGGGATTCCATTTTATTGGATTACCCTATTGCTACATTTCTATTTTGGCACGTTGATGATTCCAATGCGTCATGGGATACCTATTTTTGTAATTTTTTATCAGAGGTTACATTTAATAGCAAAAAACAGGCTGACAGTGTTAATTATGAGTTGACAAGCATAAATGTTAAGAATACCAATACTGCGGTGCTGGATGGACAGCAAAGGCTAACATCCCTGTTTTTATCATTACTTGGGGAAGCATACATACGACCGAATTATGCCAGAAAGAAAACTGGAAATAGGATTCTTACTAAACTTCTGATAGAACTGAACAAAAACAAGATATCTGTAGATGAGGAAGAGTATAACAGCAAGAAATTTGACATTAAGTTTAGTGAAAAAGTTGGAAGATTGAGTCCAACCCAGTTTGAAATAAAAAATATTATTGATGAAAGATTTCAGGATGAAACTACTAGAGAAAAAGCAATTGAAGAAGCAATCATCAATGTTCCTGCAGATAGTAAGGATTACGCACGAAATATTCTTCTAAAGTTGTATAATAAGATTTTTGTCGAAAAGTTAGTTAGATATACGGAAATTATAGACATGAAACAAGATGATGCACTTGAGATGTTTGTAAGGTTCAATAGTGGCGGTAAAGCATTACGTAAATCTGAAATTACAATGTCAATTCTAGAGGCATACTGGCCAAGTGCAAAAACAGAGTTCGGGAAAATTCTTGTTGAATCATATGAACGTTTTGGTACGGAATTTATTATACGTACGGCTCTGATGATGTATGGTGATGTTGTGAAGTCAAATATTAACAAAAAAATTGCTGAGGATTTGAAAAATGATTGGAGTGGTTTCAAGAAAGCGCTGACAAATATGGAAGGCCTGTTGGAAGAATTGAAGATTGATGTAAGTCGTTTTTCAAACAGTTGGAACGTATTGCTGCCGATTATCTATTATGTTTACTATAATCCCGATTACAATAAAAATATCAAGGGTGTTCGTGCATATTTAATTAGGGCGATATTCTTTACTTATTTTCAATCAGGTACTACTAGTAAGCTGCAGCAGATGAAGAGTAATATTAATAGCTTTGACTATGAAATTACAATTGAAATGCTCGATCAGATGAATGACTTGAGAGTCACAGATGGTAAAATTGAAGATGTACTAAATTCCGAAAAAGGCAGTAGAGTTGCCGGAGAAGTTTTATACTATTTGAATCTTGAATGGACAAATAAAAACTTTAAATACGAACAAGACCATCTTCACCCGGAAAACAGATTCAACGAAAGTAAACCTATTTCCGTTTCTGTAGAAGATTGGAAAAGATGGCGTGGAATGCGCAATCGGTTACCTAATCTACATCTACTTGAAGGAAGAAGTAATGGTAGCAAAAATGATATGCGCCTTGTTGATTATTACAATGATATGAATGATGAGCAAAAGACAGATTTTTGTAAACAAGCTATGATTCCGCGGGATGTTTCACTTGAGATAGATGACTTCGAAAAGTTTTATGAGGAAAGAAAAAAAATGCTCACAAAAAGGTTACGTGAGTTGTTAGAGTGATACCTTTGTTGTGTGAAGACCTCCAGTAATGTTTAATTTTGTTTTATGCTAATTCAATTTTAATACATTTCAGGAGGTTTTTTCTTTTAGTTTCCAGCACTTTTATTAGAAAAAGCCAGAATAGTTCTTTAAACTTACCGAAAATAACGTACTACTGCAAAAAAACAATTCCAAGTTATGAAATATTCGTAGCTATGTCTTCTTACTTTTAGTCCTACGTTATACATTTTTTTGTACACCCTAACTGATAACATGAAATCATACTAAGTAAGGGGGCAATTAAAATGAAGAAATTATTTACTGGATGTTTAACTGCTATTGGCGCAGTTCTCGTTTTAGGTATTATTATAGCACTATTTTCAGGTGGTGATGATTCACCGGACACTGCATCAGGAGATAGCGGTGATACGAAGCAGGAAGAGACTTCTGACAATAATGGACAGAAAAAAGATAAAAGTGAAGAAGGAAAGGTCAAGAAGGCAGGCATTGGTGAAACAGCTACCGTTGCTGATGTAGGTTTTACAGTTGATAATGTAAAAACTACCAGTGAAATTGACAGTGGAAATGAATTTGTTGAGAATGCTACAACAAGTGGAAAATTTGTCATTCTGGATGTGACGGTTAAAAATGACCAAAAGGAAGCCCTGACAATTGATTCCAGTTATTTTAAAATCAAGTCAGCTGACGGAACAACATATGAGCCTATTACGGATGGTCAGGTTATGATGGCGATGGGCGATAGTATGGGAGACTTTTTCCTGACACAAATAAATCCAGGTCTAAGCAAATCAGGTAAAGTTGTCTTTGAAGTATCGAAGGATCTGAAACTAAAAGATTCAGTTCTGCACAGTCAGACAGGATTCTTTGGCACAGAAAGTATTGAGATTAGTCTGAAGTAAAAGTTGGATGCGGCTATTCCTGTTGGAGGCTGTGTTGAGTGGGATAAACCTAAGTGTTGGTTTATCCCTTTTTGATACCCCATAGAGAAATATGTGAAGTTGATAACGGTAATTGCTGTGGAGAGGCAAAAATTCAGGTGATAGATCCGTCGTGTTTGAAATAGCAGATGATGTGTTTTGGAATAGAATGAAATCGAAGCTAATCGGAAATCAGTGGAAATGGGTGCAATTCTACCTTATCGAAGGGATACCGTTGTAGGAAATAGCTCAGCAGGAAAGTTTCTCTGAGGATGTTGTAAAAAGTTGGGGAAGGCAGACCAGTAGGAAATTGAGGAATGAAAAAGAAGTTTTAGCAAGACTCTATAAATAACAGGATTTTTGGATTTAAACCCCGAACACCTCCCACCTAAACTGAGGGAGATTTGTTTCTTTCAAAAGAGTATTCGCATAATAATCATCATGTGATTGAATTTGCTCTCCTGACAATTAAAACCCCTTTAGCTAAACTTGAAACTTGTTGATTCTTAATATCATTGGTTTTTTTCATAAATAAAGGATTGTATTTCTTACTGAAATTGTTATGTTGGAAAATTTCATACGACCGAAATAAATTATCAAAAAATTTAAATAAAACATTTACTTTTACTTTCAAGTGTGTATAATTGTATACAATAATTCAATTATACACACGAGGGGGGTTGTTAATTATAAAAACTTTAAAAACCAAAGATATTCTTTATGAAGAGATAAAACAAAAGATTATAAATAGCGATCTAGAGCCTAATGTACCGATTGTTGAGGATAACATTTCAAAAGAGTTTGAAGTGAGTCGGACTCCGCTCAGAGAGGCTTTACAGAGACTTGAGATAGAGGGGTGGTTAGTTAAGCAGCGTAATGGTAGGTTGAAAGTTTCACCAGTATCTGTGAGTGAAGTTAAGGAGATTTTCCAAGTCAGAAGTAGAATTGAAAGTTTAGTGGCTATAGAAGCAACGAAAAAAGCTACTCAGAAAGATATTGAAGAGTTAAAGAGAATAACAGATTTAATAATACACGCTGCAGAATCAGACCAACGAAGTGAAGTAGTAAGATTTGGTTCAGAGTTTCACAATTACTTATACGTACTTAGTGGTCATCAAATAGCTATGAAAATACTAGGTCAATTGAATGATCACATAAATAGATATCGAAGGATTGGACCTATTAAAAGCTCTGATAGAAGTAAATCAGCTGCTAATGAACATAAGCAGATCTTAGAATTTTTCGTAAATAGGGACTATGAAAATTGTGGAAAATCAATGGAAACACATATTAACAACAGTTTGAACTCAGCAGTTAAATCTATCGAAAGTTACTTGAAGATGACTAAAGGAGAATAAAGAAATGGAAAAAACAACTAAAGTTAGAGAACTACTAAACCAGGATGGAATTATTATTACACCAGGTGGTTATGACGCCATGTCAGCCAAAATAATTGAAGAAACAGGCTTTGATTTGATGTTAGCAACAGGAGCAGGGATTTCAAATAGTCAATTAGGTATTGCTGATGTTGGACTGACATCGATGCATGAGGTTATGGCTAGTGTTGATCATATGGCTCAGGCAACTAACATCCCGATCATTGCTGATGTGGATACGGGTTTTGGTAATGCCATTAATTTAATCAGGACCATAAAAGAATTTGAGAAGATTGGAGCAGCAGGTGTACAAATTGAAGATCAGGTATCGCCTAAAAAATGTGGCCACTTTAGTGGAAAGCAAGTCATCTCAAAAGAGGAAATGGTCTTAAAAGTAAAAGCAGCTGTTGACGCTCGAGAAGACTATGATTTTATTATTGTGGCTAGAACAGATGCTAGAGCAATTTATGACTTAGATGAAGCTATATCCAGAGCAAAGGCTTATGCTGAAGCAGGTGCGGACGTCACATTCGTAGAAGCGCCACGAACCAAAGAAGAGCTACAAAGAATCGCTACTGAATTAAAAGGGATTCCTCAAATGGCTAATATGGTTGAAGGTGGGTTGACGCCGCTATTAAGTGCACAAGAATTAGAGGAAATGGGATTCAAAATCATGATTTGTGCCAATACAGCATTAAGAGCAGCTGTAAAAAACATAAGAAGTGCTATGCAAACGCTTTATAATGACAAGTCACATAAAAATGTTCACGATTTAATTTGTACTTGGGAAGAGAGACAGAACCTTTTTGAACTGGACAGAGTTAAGGGGTTAGAAAGCACCTATTTAGATTTAGAAGGGAATGATTGATAGGATGTCAGCTACTAAAAATATAGCGAGCTTTACTAGCTCCCTTCGTTATGAAGATTTGACAACGGAAGTGATTGAGCATTTAAAATTATGTTTATTAGACACATTAGGTTGTGGTTTCTATGGATCAAAACTTCCATGGAGTCAAAAGGTGATTGAGGCGGTAAAAGAATTATCAGGCGATCATTCGGAAAATGGGTCTAGAATTTTCAGTTATAATGAAAAATTTTCGCCTGATCATGCCGCATTAATTAATGGAACATTAATTCACTCATTTGAATTTGATGATCTGCACAAATCAGCCGTGATTCACCCCGGTGCGGAAGTGATTCCTGTGTTACTCAGTTTGTCTGAATACTTGCATAACAAGGGTGAGCAAGTAACAGGGAAGCAGTTCATTTTGGCTTTGGCTGTTGGTTACGAAGTAGGTTGCCAGGTAGGAATGGTTACTGGTTCAGAGCAGTTGAATAAAGGTTTTCATCCTTCTGCTACTTCAGGAGTATTTGGCGCAGCAGCTGCTGGAGCAAAACTACTTGGTTTGAATGCAGAACAGACGCTACATGCAATAGGGATTGCAGGAACTCAAGCAAGTGGACTTATGTCGGCACAATATTCAGCGATGGCAAAGCGAATGAATCCTGGAAAATCTGCCCAGAGCGGAGTGTTGAGTGCTTTGTTAGCGAGCAAGAACTTTACAGGTATAACCAATGTTTTGGAAGCTGAATATGGAGGATTTGCAAGCACTTTCGCCGATACCTCTATCAATGAAGATGAATTTAATGATTTAGGAAAATCATATGAAATATTAAATGTTGGATTTAAACCCTATTCTTGCTGCGGTAGCAATCACACGACAATTGATTCAATCATGGAAATTATTGAGGAAAAAGATGGGCCTTTTACTGTAGATCAAATAGTAAAAGTAGAGATTGAATCAACTACAGCGACCAAACACCATGTTGGTTGGGATTATGAGCCAAGCGGAACAATAGGTGCCCAAATGAACCTAGCTTACGCAACAGCTGTTTCGTTATTAGATGGTGTCTGTTCAGTCGAACAATATGAAGATCAACGAATTCAATCTAACGATGTCAATCAGTTAATAAAAAAAGTACAAGTAGTTCCAAACATAGACTTTGATGTATTTGGAAGAGAAGGGCGTCATCATATAAAATTAAAAATTACGTTTAGAGATGGCAGTGTCGTAACTAAAGAAAAAACACATGCTAAAGGTAGTATGTTCCATCCATTAAAGCCAGAAGAAGTTAAGCGCAAATTTATACACCTCTTGACAACACTCTACGGAAAAGACGTGGCATTAAACTATCTAGAAGATATTACTAGAATTGATGATTATTCTGATATTAATTATTTTTTGGATGGCATTCACAAAAATCTTGTAGTGAGGGAGTAATTTAATGTCTGGAAAAACGATGGTTGAGAAAATTCTATCTAGTAAGTCGAATACTACTTCCGATGTAAATCAAGGTGATTTAGCAATTGTTGATGTGGACTTGATGGTTTGCCATGATGCAAATCGCCCCCAAGCGTCAGATATTTTCAAAGAAATGGGTGGCGAGAAAGTCTATGATCCTGACAAAGTCAAGTTAGTTATCGACCACGCACCCAGTGTTCCGAATTCAGCTGCATCAAGCGTTCATTCAAAGATGAGAGATTTTGCGAGTGAACAGGGAGCTGAGTTAATAGGTCCCGGAGAAGGAATTTGTCATCAAATACTAGCTGAAAAAGGTGAAGTAGGGCCCGGAGATTTGGTTTTAGGAACAGATTCCCATACTTGTACGAATGGAGCTTTCAATGCTATCGGTGTAGGTGTCGGTACAAGCGATTTAGCTGCAGCTCTATTCACAGGGAAAATATGGGTTAAGGTCCCTGAATCATTTCAAATTGAACTAAAAGGTTCCTTCCCAGAAAACGTCTACCCGAAAGATGTTGCTTTGGAAGTCATTAGAATACTTAAAGCAGACGGTGCTACTTACAAAGCTTTGGAGTTTACGGGAGAAGGCATTAAAGAAATTTCAGTTGCAGGTCGAATGACCATTTCTAATATGGCAGTTGAGGCTGGAGCAAAAACTGCCATATTTCCTTTTGATAGCGAGCTAGAGGAATTTTTGAAAGCCTCAGCCTATAAAGGAGATATGACAAAGGTTTTCCCTGATGAAGATGCTTATTATGAAAGAAAAATTGTCATTAATGTATCGAAGCTACGTCCAAGAATCGCACTTCCAGATCAAGTTGAAAATATCACTGATGGCCATAGAACTGAGGGGTTACTCATTCAACAAGCTGTCATTGGTACTTGTACTAATGGTAGGTTAGAAGATTTAAGGGAAGTTGCAAAAATTCTTAAAAATCAAAAGGTTGCCCCCGATGTCAGATTATTTATCACACCAGCCTCAAGAGAGACCTATATCCAGGCATTAGAAGAAGGAATCATTGAAACCTTCATTAAAGCTGGAGCCATATTAGGTGTTCCTGGTTGCTCGGGTTGTTCAGGAGGCGCACACTTCGCAATCCCCTCTGACGGAGATAATGTAATCACCGCGGCTAACAGAAACTTTGTTGGTCGACTTGGAAATAAAAAAGCACATATTTATTTAGCATCCCCTGCAGTAGTTGCACAATCTGCAGTTTCAGGATATATCAAGATTCCGGAAGAAGGAGGGAAATCAGCCTCATGATAAAAGGAAAAATCCACATGTTTGGTGACAATGTCAATACGGATGTCATTATTTCGGCTAAAAGGAAAGAGTCTTTTCATAACATCGATGATATGGTTCCTTATGTCATGGAAGATATTCGAACAGATTTTTATAAAACAATAGCTCAAGGCGATATTATTGTAGCTGGTCCTAACTTTGGGTGTGGTTCATCAAGAGAGGCGGCTCCAGCAGTAATAAAAGCTGCAGGGATAGGGGCAATAATATCTCCACTTTTTGCAAGAATCTTCTACAGAAATGCTATAAATGTAGGATTACCTGTTATCACTTTTGAAAACGCTAACAATTTGTTTGAGAAAAATCAGGAATTATCTATCGATATAGAGTCAGGAATTATAAGAAACCTAGATTCTGAAGAGCTACATGAATTTAAACCTATTCCTGCATTTATGATGAAAATTCTAAACGAAGGAGGCTTAGTTCCGTACATTAAAAAACACAAAGAGTATGTATTATAAAATATTAGGAGGATGCGAGATGAAAAAAATTATTTATTTAGGATTTGTGTTAATACTTTTAGGTGTTCTTACAGCGTGCTCTGAAGAAAGTGAAGGAGCAAGTGATTACCCTAATCAAGCAATTGATTTAGTCGCTGCAGGCTCACCTGGTGGTGGACTAGATACCATGGCAAGAGCTATTGATCAAGGGCTGAAAGATGCAGGTTTACAAGATGAGCCATTTGTCATAGAAAACCGAGGAGGTGGTGGGGGAAATCCTGCGAGAGCATACATCAAAGAGCAAGATGATGATCCCTATACATTACTAACCGAATCAAATAGAGTATATGTAAATAACATCGTAGGAAACACTGAATTAGGCATTGATGATGTAACTCCATTAGCGCGTGTAGCTACCGAATATCTTGTTTGGGTAGTACGTGAAGATTCAGAATATACTGCTGCAACTCAAGTTATTGAGGATTTGCAAGAAGACCCGCTTGCAGTTCAGTTTGGTGTTGGTACTGTACCAAGTAATGACCAGATGAATATCATTCGTCCAATTAAAGCATCTGGAATAGATCCGACACAAGTTGAAATTGTTGCATTCAACTCTGGAGGAGATTTAATGACTCAGCTATTAGGTGGACATATTGATGTTATTTCGACTGGGATCTCTGAGGCTATTGAACAGAAAAAAGCTGAAAAAGTTAGAATACTAGCCGTTTCAGCTCCAGAAAAACTTGGTGGTGACTTTTCAGACATCCCTACATGGAATGATCTAGGTATAGATGTCGAAATCTTACACTGGAGGGGATTATTTGGACCCCCAAATATGCCACAAAGTGCTATTGATTATTGGGATGAAAAAATGAGCAAATTAGTAAAAACCGAAGAATGGCAAGCTATTTTAGATAAGTATAAATGGTTTGATGCCTATGCAGATTCAGAAAAGTTTAAAAAAGAACTGATCAAAGAGAAACAAACAATGGAAGAGATTTTAACTGAAATCGGACTAGCGGGAGAATAGCTTAACTAATGTATTCAGAATATTCATACTTGAGAGGCAATCGTATTATTAAAAACGATTGCCTACTCTTTTAAAGGGAGGTTCATATAATGAAAATCAGCCAGAATAAAGTCACTGGATTATTTTGTTTAATCTTCTCTTTGTTCTTTGTTTATCAAGCATTTCAAATAGAAACACCACCTTCTGCAACAATGGATTTTCTAGGGCCTAGTGGGTTTCCTTTTATTATTGGGGGATTGATGGTTTTATGTTCTCTAGGAATTTTATTTATAAGTAAAAATGAAAAGGACGATAATGATGACAAAGTTGGTCCTAATGAGTTAAAAAGCCTTCTACCTTATCTATTACTCATATTCCTATTCATTTTAATAGTTCCGTTTGTCGGTATGTTTATAGGACTACTTCTATTAGCTTTCTTCATGATTAGATTAATAGAAAAAGGAAAACTATTGAAAGAATTAGCTGTCTCAAGTTGTGTAGCTATAGCTGTTTGGGTAATATTTGATCTTCTTCTTAATTTATCAATGCCTATGTGGCCAATACTATTTAGATAAGGAAGGGAAAAAATGGATATATTTCAATTATTGTATGAAGGTTTTTTATCAGCGCTATCTTTTGAAAACCTATTAGCAGCAGCTATTGGAGCCTTACTTGGAACCGTGGTAGGAATATTACCTGGGTTAGGTGCTTCAGCGACAATCGCAATCATGATACCTGTTGCATTTACAATGCCTGCTGAAAGTGGGTTAATTATGATGATTGCAGTTTATTATGGTGCGATGTACGGCGCTTCTACGACTGCGATCTTATTAAAAATGCCAGGTGCTCCTTCAGCTGTTGTGTCAACGTTAGATGGGTATCCACTTGCTCAACAAGGTAAAGCGGGACCAGCTATTTCTATTACAGCCATAGGGTCATTCTATGGAAGTATAATTTCATTGCTTGGTGTAATGTTTTTAACGATTCCTCTTAGTACTTTCGCGTTAAGATTCGGACCTGTTGAATATACCTCTGTCATGGTCTTTGCTTTACTGATGGCAGCTACCTTGATAGGAAGTTCGATTTTAAAAGGTTTATTTTCGATTGGGATAGGTGTTGCTATATCATTAATTGGAATGGACCTTCAAACAGGTGTTTCACGTTTCACGTTAGGTATAGATCATTTACTTAGTGGAATCGATATGATTGTCGTTATCATTGGAATATTTGGTATAGGTGAAGTGTTTTATTATTTGGTAACTCAAAGAAAAGGTGGCAAATCTGGAGAAAGACTAGCATTGAGGGGATCGCTAATCCCATCAAAGAAAGACTTCAAAGAATCAATTCCACCTTTTTTTAGAGGGTCAATCATTGGTTTCTTATCTGGTCTTTTACCGGGATCAGGCAGTACAATAGCCTCCTTTCTCTCTTATTCTACTGAAAAAAGATTGTCTAAAACCCCCGAAAGATTTGGGAAAGGTGCAATGCAAGGCTTGGCATCTGTAGATACAGCTAATAATGCATCTGTTGGTGGTGCTCTTGTACCTATGTTCTCACTAGGGATTCCTGGTTCTGGGACAACAGCTGTTTTACTTGGTGCTCTAATGATGTATGGGGTTTCCCCTGGGCCGTCATTCATTGTCAATGAAGCCGAATTATTTTGGACAATAGTTGCATCAGCTTTTTTGGCAAATATTGTGCTCATTATATTAAATTTGCCTTTAATACCTCTTTTTGTAAAGGTTTTAGATATTCCAACCAAATATCTTATGCCGATTGTTTTAGTCATAGCCTTTACAGGATGTTATTCCCTAAATGGGTCAATTACTGACATTTGGTTAGTATTTGTTTTCGGTATAATCGGATTCTTTATGCGAGTAGGGGGATTGTCGCCAGCCTTGTTCGTCTTAGCCATAGTTTTAGGTGTTGACTTTGAAAGATATTTCAGACAGGCCTTAATTACCGCAAGTGGTGATTTAACAGTTTTTATTACCAGTCCAATAAGTTTAATTTTATTACTAGTTGCCACAACTGTTGTAACGTTAGACATCGTGAAAACGTATAGACAAAAAAGAAAGGTTAGCTAGGGTGGTCCATCATGCATAAAGCTCACATGACTAAAATTGAAAGTATTCAAGAAACCTTGCAATCTACAAATAGTTATCAAGATATTCGAGCATTTCCATTCGGGATGAATATAGGAGACAATAAATACTACTTATATAAGGTTAATGAGGGTGAAATTTTAATTGTTGATCACTCCGGGAAGAAAGTTTCTAGGTGTGATGCTTCGATAGTCTATGAAAACTTTCTCCAGTTAGATAGTATTATGGGTGATAATTTCTTACACTTTAAGAGAAGTTCCATTAGGGATATGAATATTTTTAATAAATTAAATAGAGCTTTAAGGAGCTTTCAAGAATACGATGAAACCGAATTCGTGTTTAATATAGCTGATCAAATTATTAATAAAGTTTTATTTATTATTCGTGGGCAGAGTGAAATGAAATCCATCTGTTTAGAAATTAGTGAAATTATTAAAAGTATTTCGAAGGATAAAATGATTAATGAACACAATCTGAATCGGCTTATTGAGCTTAATACGAAAGGAAACTATATTCTTTATGATCAAGCCCGGGAAATATACTATGTTAAAAATTTAATAGATGAATTGATTCTGTATATCAAAGAATTCTCATTTAAAGGTAAATCGAGTTATAAAACATTAAAACTGCGTTTAATTATGAAAAAGTTCTCCTCCAAAAAAATAGAAAAAGGAAATGAGATGATTTTAAAGGAGTTTACACCAGGCACTTATGAAAGAGAGGAATTAATGGTTAAGGGAAAATATCTTTCACAAGAAGATATTAATGATAAATTGAAAACAGAATTTCAAGAGACATTTCAAAAGAATTTTATTACTTATTTAATTAATTAGTTCTCATCACAACTAGTAGAGTGAAATAACTTATTTCATATAACAACAATCTTTTTAGAAAATAGTCAAAATATAAGAGGTGTGTGAGGAGATGCGGTTATTTTGGGTGGTGCTTGTGTGCCAAGCACTCTTTTCTATAGCTTTAAGAGGTTCACGTCCAATTGTATCATTGTACGCCGATATGATGGGAGCTTCCCCTTTAATAATTGGGTTGCTTTTATCATCTTTTGCGCTCCTGCCAATGCTTTTCGCAATACAAGCTGGGAAGTGGTTGGACAAATTCGGAGCTAAACGAATAGCCTTATTTGGAAGTGTAGGAATGTTAATTTCATTAACTTTACCAGTAATTTATCCTACACTTTCAATGCTATTTGTCAATCAATTTATAATTGGAATATCTCATGTTTGTGTGCTAGTGTCTCTACAAAAGACAATAGGGAATCTTCCTGGAAACAGAGATTTCCTGATTGCCTCATTTAGTATTGCTGGGTCAATAGGTGAATTTATTGGTCCTTTTTTTACTGGCGTACTATTTGAACAGTCCGGATTTAGAGTCACATTTTTTGTGATGGTAATCATAGTATTGATTACGACATTAGTCGTCACCATGTTACCAGCCAAAAATAAAGAAGATACAGGGGAAAGCAGTAAATCAAGCGAAAAGAAGTCAAGCACATTATCAATGTTAAAGCAAGTTAATCTAAGAAAAGCCCTAATCATAAGCGGACTAGTATTATATTCTAAAGATTTGTTTGTCGGTTACTTTCCTGTTTACGGAAATAATATTGGACTCTCACCTTCTCAAATTGGACTAATCATTTCGTTAGTGTCAGGAATGGCGGTCGTCGTCAGGATGCTGCAATTTACACTGGTTAAAAAATTTGGTAGAAGTTTGGTACTTCTCTCTACGTTAATGTTAAGTGGAATAGCGTTCCTACTGGTTCCAACGTCTACTTCGATGATCTCCCTATCTATTTTTGCACTCATGCTAGGTGCAGGTTTAGGGTTAGGGCAACCATTAAGTATCGTCTATACATTGAATGTTAGTCCCGTCCCTCGACATGGAGAGGTTTTAGGATTGAGGTTGACATTTAACAGAGGATCGCAATTCGTTGCCCCTTTCGTCTTCGGTGCCATTAGTCAAGTAGCTGGAATCGCCCCTGTTTTTTATTTAAGCGGTGCGTTCTTATTAATCGGTTCATACTTCACGAGGATGAAGGAAGATAATGACGGTGATTCGGGGAAGCAGGGTTTTCTTAAAGAAAGAAAGGGATGATGAAATAGATGAAATTGGATCAGGTTGCTACTACGCTTAAGTGTTAAAGCGGGTGTTGTTTTTGGTGCTGGTAACCACGGCACAGTAAAATGGCTTATGTGAAATATAGGAGGTGGGTAAGATCTGAAGAGTAAATTTTTTTAATCATTTTATATTATGAAGTAACTTATCGTATTTAGTAATTTTTCCAATAGATAACTATGCTTTTTTGGAATAAACGAGCAATATTTCGGAAATACGTTCTAAAATTACGAATAACAAATTATGTAGTCTCTTCTTCACATCATTTCCTTTGCTATACATTTAAGAGGGCGAATCCATTAATGGAAGGTATAAAATCTTTTGGATTAAACTATTCCTAACCCCACCGTACAAACAATTACAAAACTTCCACAGATACAACCCAATGTTTTTTAAGTCCGTTATCTAGTTACCATAAGAGAATTACAAAAATCTATAAGTTATATCTTGGAAATTAATGTAATATATTATATTTTTTAATTGAGAAAGGAGAGTTCCCTGGATTTTGGGCCGGAACTCTCTTTTTTTATTCACCCCTAACTTCAAAAGGTATAGCCAAAATGGCATTTTCCGACAAAGATTTTCGATTTTCCACCCATTATTACTACGGAAAACTAAACTTTATGTCGAAATTTGAAAGTTAGGCAGGATGAAAGTTTATCAATCTTCTCCTATTATAACAAAAATAGTTTAGGAGGAGAAAAAATGAATGAAAAAGAAAAACTGACATTTGGAGAAATTTTTGAACAGAATGAAAGAAGTAGCCACTACCATATGCTGAAGTTGGGAATTAAAGACCCGCATCGAGAATTTTACGTGGAAGGAATATACGCAATGTGGATGGCATACAAGAAATACAATCCAAACAAAGGCCCACTTGGAACATACTTCAACTACCCCATTCGCAACCGCCTCATCGATATGCTCCGAACAAAAACAAGGGAAGACCACAACCAAAGCAAGATAACCCAAAGAGAAATATGTGAAGTTGATAACGGTAATCGCTGCGGTGAATCAAAAATTCCGGTGATAGATCCGTCAGGCGTCACACTACAGGATGATGCGTTTTGGGGTAGCGTGAAATCGATGCTCACCGAAAACCAATGGAAATGGGTGAAATTCTACCTTATTGAAGGGATACCGTTACAGGAAATAGCTCAACAGGAAGGTGTCTCAGAGGATGCTGTGAAAAGCTGGGGTAGGCGGACCAGGAGGAAATTAAAGGACGAAAAAGATGTTTTAGTAAGGCTCTATAAATAACAAAAAAATATTTGAAGCTGAACACCTCCCTCAAGAACTGGGGGGAGATTTGTTCGGTGAATCCACATAAAAAGGATGGTAATCATGAATTACATAAAAGAGATCAACGCATTTTACGATCATATTGAACGAAATCCATTATCCGCTTCCGCAGTAACGTTATGGCATGCGCTGATGCATATAAATAACAAGGCCATGTGGGTGGAGTCATTTACCGTTGCAGCACCAGTTCTGAGACTGAAATCGGGGCCCACGGATAGTTCGTTCAAGCGAGCAAGAACCGAATTAAAAGAAAAGGGCTATATTAACTATCACTCACGGAATAAAAATCAAGCACCAGTGTATCAAATGGATAGTCTTACATCGGGGCTGGACCAGGGGATGAACTGGGGTGTGAATCAGGAAGCGGACCATGGGGTGGCCGGATATTCAAACCATCATATAGACCAGGATGCGAACCAACCTATGAACCAGGTTGTGGACCACTATACGGACCATGGAACGGACCCATTAATTAAACAAAAGAAAGACAAAAAGAAACGAAACAATACAAAACAAAATGATACTGCTGCGACAACTGACGCGTTTTTGTTTTACCAAGAAAACTTTGGCGTAATCAACCCATTTGTATCTGACGCATTGCAGAATTGGGTGAATGATATGGGAGAAGATCTCGTCCTGGATGCCATGAAACGAGCTTTAGAGCGAGGAAAAGGGAATTGGGGTTATGTACAGGGTATTCTGCAAGCCTGGGAGAAGAAGGGGATCAATACTGTTGAGGCGGCAAAAGCTGAGGAAGTGCAGTTTCGCCGGGATAAACATCGACAGCAACGTTCTTATGTCGCTGAGAGCAAAGAAGTGGTTCCAGGCTGGTTTAAAGAGCAAAAGCGTAAGGAGAAATTGAAGCGAGAGCAGGAAAAGTTGGAACGAGAGTCACATGACCCAGCTGCTGAACGAGAAGAAGTTGAGAGGTTGTTGGCAGCTTATAGGGAAGGGAGAGGGGTTCGTGTGGGGTAGTTTAGATTATATCTAAGTAGAATGATGACGCCTTGCTGATAGTTGTTGATAGATATAACGGAAGCTTAGGGGTAATGGCAAAGTTTTTTTGAAGAAGGGAGAAAGCATCATTTTCAAAGTCTACACCAAAATCTCTGAAACGTGGTGTAGCCCAATTACTGCCTCCTCTTTCAGATTTATAGATGTCGGCAACAAAGTGTTCAAATGAATAAGGGTTTTCTTTAATGGCAGATTTAGAATCTTCTTCATTTCGAAATCTTAAATATTAACCCTATTGCTAATGTTTTCTTAAATTGTTTACTTGTATCAATCTGTCTGGCTAAAAGTGTTGTCCTGTAAGTAGAAGTAAAACTATCAGATGACCTCGTTGAAGTCTATTTCAATCATATACGATTAGCTGATCATAAACGATTATATGGTAATTTTGGACAGTTTTCTATTGTTCGTGAACATATGCCTGATAACCATAATATATTTTAGAAACAACCAGAAACTGCGATTGAATGGGCTGAAAATATCAGGGTTAAGGTCCATATTCTCGTTAAAAAATCTGAGCGTATTTATACAAAGGTTGTTAAAAAATAGGTATGTGTGCCTATTTTGAAGAAGTGTGCCTATTTTGGGGTCTTGACAAGGAGCTCTGTGGTAATGATTTTAGGCAATAAACGGCAGCTAGGAGCTTCCCTGACACCGAGCCTATCATTACCTCCTCTCCTTGTTAAGAACGTTTTCCGAATTTTTCATAGTAGGTCAATAGTATTGGAACTCTTTATGGTAGAAGTCAATCAAAATAATGTCCTAAGTGGATCAAATTCATGGCACAGGTGGTTCATTTCAATGGCAATATTCAATTGAATACGCAATTAAAATGGTTATTTCTATGACGAAGAAACCGATGGTCAAAACTCTTCAACAATGATGTAGAGCAACAAACTCTGTGGAAAAGTACCTTTTCGTCATGCTGGACTGAGCTGGGTTTTTAAGAAATTTCAGAAAAATAATCATCGATTACTTCAAAGACTACTTTAATTACCTTATTGTTAAAGAAAAGACCTACAAATGCTTATAAAAATATTAATCTTTAGGGTTTTATCGTTCATTGGTAATACCGTAATCAGGGATTTTTATTTAGGTGTAATTAGTAGTCAGAATATTTTCTGGTGAGTTTGGTCTAATGTGTAAATCAAGCAAATTTTTGAAATCTCCCTTTGGTTTAGTTTGGTGCTATAGTTGTTAATATTTTCGATGATTTATAATTTTACTTGTAAAAAAATTTGGAAAATTCGGTTGACAAGGCGCTTACATATAATTTATACTTACACTAAATTTATTTGATAAACCGGTTTAGTAAATCGATTTATTAAATAGTTTAAAGAAAGGGATAAACGATGAAAAGACCAACAATGGCTGATGTTGCACAACATGCGAAAGTTTCAAAAAGCACCGTCTCTCAGTATCTTAATAAGCGATTTGATTATATGGGAGAAGAAACAAAAAAACGAATTGAAGAATCAATAAGTGAACTAGGGTATCAAGCTAATTTTATTGCGAGAAGTTTAAAACAGAGGCGCACTTTCACAATAGGCGTAATTGTCGCTAATATTTTGCACGCATTTTCCACTCAAGTTATTCGTGCAATAGAGGATGTCTGTAATGAAAAAGATATGCATGTTATTGTTTGTAACGCAGACGATGACCCCAAAAAAGAAAGAAAATACATTGATATGCTACGGGCTAAGCAAGTGGATGGACTAATTGTATTTCCAACCGGTGAAAATGAGGATTTGTATGAAGGGATGATAGAGGAGAAATATCCACTTGTTTTTCTGGACCGCATGATTGAAGGGCTTTCAGTAGATGCATTTCTTTTAGATAATGAAGATGCGGCAAAGCTGGCGGTTGAACATTTTATTGATAAGGGACATCAACGTATTGGTATGATAACTACATCTCTACTTAGGAATGTAACACCAAGGGTTGAAAGGATTGAAGGTTTTAAGAAAGCATTAATAAATCGTGGGATAAAGCCCTCGCAGAAATATGTAAAAGGTCTCGAAATCCAAGAAATAAAAAATGAGTTGTCGGTAATGTTGTCTTTGAAAAAACCGCCGACAGCAATATTTGCTGGAAATGACATGACCTTGATGGAAATTTTATACTTTACTAAAGAAAATGGAATTAAAATTCCTGATGATTTGGCATTAGTTAGTGTGGATGATGTATCATTTGCCAATATATTTAGCCCACCATTAACGACCATTTCTCAACCTGCTTTTGAAATGGGAGAAAAGGCTACCAATTTGTTGTTGAATAAAGTAGAAAAAGAGCAAGGTGAAGGCAATGTCCAAGTTTACAGATTTAATGGTAAGTTAATTCCCAGATCATCAACCTGAACAGCTATAAATGTGCGTGAAACTTTACTGAAAATGATGAACGAATTTTATAGCAAAGATAATTTTGGGGTGATGAAATGCAATTGCAACTTGCCTTGGATCGACTAACAAAAGAGGAATGCTTTCACATAGTAAAGGAAACGAAAGAAGTTATTGATTTAATAGAAATTGGAACTAATGTCATAAAGGAATATGGAATGTCAATAGTTTATGAAATGAAAAACGCTTATCCTGAAAAAACGATTGTTTCGGATATGAAAACTTGCGATTCAGGAAAACATGAAGCCGCACAAGCTTTTGACGCTGGAGCTGATATTACAACAGTCATGGCTTTTTCTGCCGATAAAACGATTTTGGATACACTTGAAGTAGCCTCGCAGTATAACAAAGGGATTATGGTTGATTTGTTAGGTATATCTGATCCGGTACGAATAAATCGGCTGAATAAAATGGGGGTTAATCTGCTTTCAATTCATTATGGGAAGGATATACAAAAAGAAGATACTTTTAATAAAAACTCTCTTAATTCTATAAAAGGGTTTAATAATATAGAGGTTGCTGTAGCTGGAGGAATAAATGAAAAAGTGTTGCCATCAATACTAAGGATGAATCCGAGTATTATTATTGTTGGTAGCCGGATAACAGAATCCAATAGAAGTTATGAAGTAGCTTCAAAGATAAAGGAGATGCTTGTATCCTATGAGAAATATTATTCGTAGTGTACTAAATGAGGTTACCACTGTGTTAGAGAGTGTTGAAGTAGAAGAGGCGGTGGCAGTATCTAATGATTTGCAAAAAGCAAAAAGAATTTTCCTGTATGGAGAAGGTCGTTCAGGGTTAATGGGGAAAGCTTTCGCAATGAGGTTAATGCATGGTGGATACCAAGTTTATGTTGTAGGTGAGACAACCACACCTTCAATTAAAAACGGAGATATATTAGTTGTAGTTTCTGGCTCAGGATCATCCGAGTCAATCATTCATTTTGTTACTAAGGCTAAGGAAATAGGTGCAAAGGTTATACTAATTACGGCAAATAATACATCTGAAATTGCAAAAATTAGCAATCAAGTTTTACATATCCCAGCACTGACAAAACATCATCACTCGGAAGAATCAGGTGCATTTCAACCTCTTGGTAATCAATTTGATCAAAGTACCCATCTGTTGTTAGATGCAATTATAATATTTAGCTTTAATGAGAAGAGTGATGGAAATATTAATCAAGTTATGCATAAACGACATGCGAATTTAGAATAGTCAGGAATAACTTTTTATTAAATTAGGGGGGGTGTTAAATGATAATAGAAATTTTATAATCTTTAGTTTGAGGAATAATTAATTAGTTGTTTATTGAAAAAAAGATGATAGGGGATGTAGAAATGAGGAAAAAAATAATCACTAAGCTTGCACCGCCACCAGCCGGTTCATATTCACAAGGGATTTCAGTAGGGAATCGAATTTATGTTGCGGGTCAGACACCCGTAAATGTTGAGACAGGAGAAGTCCCTAAAACTATAGAAGAACAAACAAGACAAGTTCTTAGAAATGTCAAACATGTTTTAGAAGCTGCCAATGCATCTATGGAGGATATTGTTAAGGTAACCACTTATCTAACTAATCTGGAAGACTTTGAAGGCTATAACAATGTGTACAAAGAGTTTTTTTCTGAACAGTTAGCAGTGCGAACAACAATTGGTTGTGAATTAAAAGATATTCCATTAGAAATAGATGTTATTGCAGAAATAGATTAAGGAGCTAGGCTGATAATTGGCAGAGAATGAAAAGGCTTACAGGAATGCACTTTCATGCCTGGTAGTACTTTAAGTGAATTTACGTTATAAATAAAATTATGAAAAGATTATTAAGTGTAGTGACAGATTTGAAAATTAAATTATTAAATTCGTGCTAAGGAGGAAAAAATGATTACTAACCAAGATCTTAAATCTAAAGTAAGTGAGGCTGTCAACCCAGAGGAGATATTACAGTTGGTAAAGAAGTTGATTTCAATACCAAGTCACACTTCGCTAAAAGAAAGAGAAACTGTAATTGCGGGATATTTGCTCAATCTCTTTAAATCAGAAGGAATTGACTGCTATTTACAGGAGGTTAAAGATGGGCGCTCTAACGTTATTGCGAGGTTAAAAGGGGAAGGTGACGGCACAAGTTTAATGTTCAACGGTCATATCGATACAGTTCCACCATTTGGAATGAGCAATCCCTTTTCCCCGACAGTTAAAAGTGGGAAGCTTTATGGGCGTGGTTCTGCCGATATGGAATCAGGAGTCGGTACAATGGCCTATGCATTAATCACTTTAAAAAGGCTTGGAATAAAATTAAACGGTGATCTTGTTTTTGCAGGAGTTATAGATGAAGAGTCATCTGAAAGCGCGGGAACACATTATATAGTTAATCATGGGCCAAAGACTGACGTTGCGATTGTAGGAGAACCAACAAAATTACATGCCACTGCTGCACATAAAGGATGTGATTATTTTGAGATTACATTTAAGGGTTGGTCGAACCATTCAAGTGTACCTCAAAATGGAACAAGTGCCGTTTTAGCTGCTGTTGAATTTGTAAAAAAAATTGAAGAGGTTTTGGACCCCAAATATGCAGAACTAGATCACCCTTTAGTTGGTTCGCCGACAATAAATATAGGAGCGATACAAGGCAGTTCCATTGATAATTTTCCTTATTTAACAGGGGAAAGTTCATCATTTGTTGGCACAGTTCCAGGTTTTTGTCGACTGATTATGGATGTTCGATGGACTCCGTATCAAAAAATCGATGATGTTACAAACGATGTAAAAGAAATAGCAAAAGCTATTGAACAAGAGAAGGATGTTAATGTGGAAGTTAATCATATTCTTCCTCACCCGGCAATGGAGATAAGTTCGGATCATGTTTTAGTTCAGTCTGTACAGAAAAATATAAAAGAAACTATCGGTGAGAAAAGGCCTCTACATGGGGAACCATTCTGGGGGGATTCAGGTTTGTTGTATGCACACGCTAATACTCCCACGTTACTATTTGGTCCTGGAGATATTGGATGTGCGCACTCTGATAATGAATATATTGATGTGTCAGAACTCACTCCCGCAACTATAATCTATGCCCTCACAGCATTAGATATATGCGGTGTTGGAAAAGTAGGGAAGTAATAATTCAGGATAAGATTATATGATTTTTCTTATGCTGTTCAAGTGTAAAAATTCATTTAGGTAAGAACCAAGGGTAGCTCATCAAGTAATTACCATAATGAACTATTTTTAAGTGAATGGGGGTGGTATATTGAGAGTCTTGTTAACGGGAGGAACAGGATTTATAGGTTTAAATATAGCAGAAAAAATGCTTGAGTCAGGAAATGACGTAATTTTATATGGACTGAAACCACTTGTAGAAAATACTAAAAAGAAATTTCAAAATTACGAGGGAAACTATTACTTTGTAAGGGGCGATGTATTAAATCAGGATCTCATCGATTTAACAATAAAGAAATTTAGGGTATCAGTTATCATCCATGGTGCTGCTATTACACCTAGTATTGATAGAGAAAAAATGGATGCGAAAAATATCATGAACGTAAACTGCATGGGAACAATAGAGGTATTAGAAGCTGCTAGAAAAAACAATGTTTCAAAGTTTGTTTACTTAAGCTCTGTAGCTGTTTATGGAAACGAGGCATTTGAAAGTAAACTCTTAAAAGAAGACATTAGTGTTTCTAAACCTCATACCCTTTACGAAATAAGTAAGTTTTCAGCTGAAAGCGTTGTCACTCGATATAAGGAAGTACATGGGATGGATATAATTATTACAAGAATAGGTGACGCTTATGGTCCATGGGAACATCATACTGGTGTAAGAGACTTACTTAGTCCTCCTTTTCAAGCAACTCGCTTTGCGTTAGAAGGAAAGAAGGCGTTACTACCACGAAAAGGGTACAAAAGCTGGGTATATAGCAAAGATATCGCTATATCCGTAGAAAAGTTATTGGAAGCACCATATTTAAAATACAATCTGTACAATATAAGCTCTGGACATTTCTGGTCGATGGAAGATTGGTGCCAATTATTATCTAAAAGATACACAGATTTTGAATATCAAATAGTAGAGGAGCCAAATAAAGAGAATATTATTTTTCATGGGACAAGAGACAATGCACCACTTGATATAAATAGGTTGATAGGTGATACAAATTATGTACCGAGCTACGATATAGGGAAGTCTTTTGAAGACTATGTTCTCTGGGTAGAAGAGAATATTAACTTGCTGACAGGTGAGGGGTTGTCCTAGTTAATTATGCAAGATATTCGTACCACATTTGATTAGGTTAATAAAATTCATCCCAAAACCTTGGGATTTTAGGGGGAGGAGACGACATGAAATTAGAAAAAAAAGTAGCTATTATAACAGGGGCTAGCCCTGGGCAAGGGATAGGAAGAGGTATTGCTATGGCATATGCTAAGGAAGGAGCAAATCTTTCTCTTAATTATTACGGACAAGATAAAGAGGAAATTGAAGTATTCAAGAATGAGTTGGAAAACTATGGGGTTAAGGTAATATTAACGGAGGGGGACATTTCGAAGGAGGAAACGGCAGAGCGTTTAATAAGTCGAACGGTGGATGAATTTGGCCAAATTGATATATTGGTAAACAACGCCGGAATTTCAAGTTTAAGTCTTGTTGAAAATATGACAACCAAAACCTGGGATAGGATGATTGAGGTCAATTTAAGAAGTGTATTTCTTACAACAAGACAAGTTGTACCCTACATGATTTCGCAAAAATCCGGAAGGATTATTAATATCTCTTCTCAGACTGCTCAAAAAGGGGCTGTTAAGCATTGTCATTATTCTGCTGCGAAGGCTGGAATAATTGGGTTCACAAAATCACTCGCATTAGAACTTGGCCAATATGGTATTACTGCAAACTGTATAGCTCCAGGGCCAATTGAAACACAGTTAATGGATACAGTTGAACCTGAATGGAAAGACAAGAAATTGTCCGAACTAGTAATACCGAGATTTGGAAAAGTGGAAGAGGTTGTCCCTACAGCAATATTATTAGCCTCTGATCCAGACGGTAATATCTATACTGGGCAAACATTAGGTCCAAATTCTGGTGATGTAATGATGTAAAAGACAACACTAAAGATTATCGGGATTGACATAACCATTAGGAATTTAAAATTATACAAAGGAGGAAAAAAATGATTGCTGAGGAACTGAAGTCAAGTATTGTTGAAGGTGTCGATTCAGATGAATTATTGGAAATAGTTAAAAAGTTAATTTCTATACCAAGTCATTTAGCATTCGAAAAAAGGGAATCGTTAGTTGCCTCATATTTACATGAACTTTTTAAATCTGAGGGAATCGATTCATATTTACAAGAAGTGACAGATGGTCGTCCGAATGTTATAGCGAAACTAAATGGCACACAACAAGGTTCGAGTTTAATGTTAAATGGGCATATTGATACCGTTCCGACATTTGGAATGGAAAACCCTTTTTCTCCCATAATGCGAGAAGGAAAGTTATATGGCCGGGGCTCCACAGATATGAAATCAGGGGTAGGCGCAATGGCCTATGCATTGATTGTTTTAAATCGATTAGGAGTAAAATTGCAAGGTGACCTTGTGTTCGCTGGTGTAATAGATGAGGAGGCTTCTGGAAGTGCCGGCACACATTATTTAGTAGAGAATGGCCCAAAAACAGACCTAGCGATTGTAGGTGAGCCAACTCAACTTCATCCAGTGGTCGCTCATAAAGGGTGTGATTACTTTGAAGTTACATTTACTGGAAGATCCGTCCATTCAAGTGTTCCTGAGAATGGGGCTAACGCGGCTTTTGCCGGAGGGCATTTTATGCAGAAGATTGAGGAAGAACTGATACCGAAATATAAAAATATGGTGCACCCACTTGTAGGGGCTCCGACGGTTAATGTGGACATGATTCAAGGAAGTTCACAAGGCAACATGCCCTTTTTAATGGGGGAATCCTCAGGTTTTTCAGGAATAGTTGCTGATGTGTGCCGTGTTTATATTGATATTAGATGGACCCCACATCAAAGCGCTGAAGGAATCACTCAAGATATTGAAGAAATTGCACAATTTGTAAAGCAGGCAAGAATTGGTATTAATGCTGAGGTAAAGCATATTTTACCACATCCTGCAATGGAAATTGATCCAGAACATACTTTGGTTCAATCTGTTCAAGGGAACATAAAGAAGACTTTGGGCAAAGAAAAATCCATACAAGGAGCGACATACTGGGGTGATTCAGGTTTGCTGTATGAGCTTGCAAACATACCAAGCCTTTTATTCGGCCCTGGAGACATAGGGTGTGCCCATTCGGACAATGAATATATAGATGCTTCTCATATTACTCCTGCTGCAATTATATATGCACTTACGGCAGTAGACATTTGTGGTGTTAAGTAAAGGTAAATAAAGTCAATCACGTAAAATCAATAAATCACCTATGTGGTTATAGTTTATTATTTTGATAATTTAATAGTTTGTTGACAGATATTATCTAGTAGTCAGTGACCAGTTATCTTTCTAAATCTGATAGGTGAAACATAAATATTCATGCGGACTCAACCTCTATAGATTGAGTCAATGAGGGACAAAAATTGTAATCCCAACCTAAATTATTCTATCACAATGTAACAGTGTGGTCAAGTTGACTGTGGAATATAAGCTGTTGTAGTTTGCGCTATTAGGAAAAATATTCAAATCCATAAAGAATGGCTTAAATAATAATATTAGCAAAGGAGAGTTGTTAATTTGGAAAAAAATAAAAGCTTTACAGAAGAGGCAAATTGGAATCCAGATCCCTCATTATACAACAAAGATTTAGCTCCTGTTTCAAATGAAAAAGGAGGTTGGAAAAGGTGGACTTATATAGCTATCTGGATGGGGGCAATTCATAGTATAAGTCAATGGACTATAACAGCTGCAATGATTCAGTCAGGAATGAGTTTTTGGCAGGCTTTTTCTGCAGCACTTGTCGCAGACCTTTTCATCTTTGCAGCCTTAATAGGAAATAGTTTTGCCGGTACAAAATATGGTGTGCCTTTTCCGGTTCTTATAAGAGCTGTGTTCGGACATAGAGCAGCTTTGATACCAATCTTTATACGTGGTATTATCGGAATATTTTGGTTCGGAGTTTTTATGTACCTTGGTAGTGAGGCAATAACAATTGGTCTTTCTGCTATAATTCCTGGGTGGGGAAATTTAGCAAATATACACATTCTAGGAATGGAGTTAACTACAGCCATTGGCTATATAATTTCCATAATTATCCACTATATCTTTGTCACGCATGGTGTTGAACGTATTCGCCAATTTGAACATTGGGCTGGTCCTCTAATTATGGTTATAGCTGTAGGTCTAGTTATATGGGCAGTAGATATTGCAGGGGGCTTTGCACCATTAGTAAATATAGAATCTACAGTACCAGAAGGAGAATTTTGGGGTCTTTTCTTTTTATCAGTAACGGGAATAGTTGGAACATTCTCCACTTTGATGGTAAATAACCCTGATTTAACTCGTTTTGCTCAGAATCAAAAAGAACAAGTTGTTGGTCAGTTGATTGGATTCCCACTAATGTTTATGGTATACAGCACAATGAGTCTGCTTGTGGCTGCAGGCACTGTAGTGGCATATGGGGAGGCTATTTCTGATCCTGCTCGAATAATAGCGCAATTTGATAACCCCTTTATTGTTTTCTTTGGCTCTTTGATACTATTGGCTTCAATAGTTAGTGTTAATGCAGCTACTAATGCAATTGCAGTTGGCTTTGATTTAGCAGCCATAGCACCCAAAAAACTTACTTTCAACAGAGCGGGTATTATAGGCATTAGCGTTGGAATATTTACTGCTCCGTGGTTATGGTTTGGTGAAGCAGAGATTATGAACGACTTGTTTGGTATACTTGGTTCTGCTATGGGGCCTATACTTGGTCTTATGCTTGCGGATTATTACCTAATTCGAAAGCGAAAATATGATGTGAAAAGCCTCTTCGTGACAGATGGAATATATTCCTATGGCAATGGGTGGAATATGTTGGCGATAATTTCATTCAGCGTAGGACTACTTGTAGCCCTAAGTGGACTTATTATTCCGTCGCTTAATTGGTTATATTCTTATAATTGGTTTTTGGGTGTTATCTTTGGAGGTATAACATACATTATCCTTATGTCGATTAAAAAAGATCAAATAGTAGAAAAGACCAGTAATTCATATAGTGACGCAAAGTAATAATAATGTTAATTTTGCCCGCACTTCTAAGATTTACTGTATCACGGTTTTTGTTGCGAAAATATCTTTTTAGGTAGCATTTTAATTGAAGCACGGGAAGGCTTAACAAAGTTAATTGGTTAGAGGGACTCTTATTCTGAAGAAAGAATAACCTTTCTACAAGACAAGGTGTCCCAAAAAAATGACGTCCAAATTGTAGGGCCTTCCCGTTTTGCATCTTTTTGGTATGACTTGGTTAGCTAAATGACTAATCAATCCTTTTTCCCTTGATAAAATACAGGAAGACAGTTTTGTAGGTATTTATGCTAATCAATGAGAGTTACAGGTAAATTAACAAAAATAGGATTCTATCGGAGGGATCTTTTTGAAAAAAATTATTCAAAATGGGACGATTGTTACTGTAGATGATATCTTTAAAGGGGATATTCAGATTGAAGATGGAATTATAACAAGCATATCAAGTTATATTGAACCAAATAATGAAGACCATGTTATTGATGCAAATGGTCAGTACGTGTTCCCCGGCGGAATTGATCCTCATGCACACCTTGCTAATCTAGGGACAGTTGACGATTTTAATACTGGAACAAAAGCAGCTGCTACAGGAGGAATTACAAGCATTATTAATTATGTGGATCCTAAAAGGGGGCAATCGGTGATAAAAACCTTAAAGGAATGGAAAGATAAAGCTAAATCATCGTGTATAGACTACGGATTTCATTCTATTATAAATGAATCCAATAAAAATGTGTTAGAAGAGCTTCCGGCTCTCGCAAAAGACGAAGGTGTCACCTCAATTAAATTATTTATGGCGAATCAAAACAAAGATGTGGAAATAGATGATAAAGTTATGTATCGACTTATGAAAAAGGCCGGTATGTCGGGAATCATATGTAATGTCCATGCTGAAAACGGTGACGTAATAGAAAATCTTGTTGCGGAGGCCGTGTTACAAGGGAACACTTCTCCGATTTACCATGCACGGACTAGACCTTCTACATTAGAGTCCGAAGCCACAAACAGAGCTCTTAGAATCGCTGAATCTGCGGGTGCACCTGTCTACATTGTACACGTGACATGTGGTGATGCTTTACATCAGGTAATCGAAGCTAAGAAAAGAGGAGTACGGGCGTATGCTGAAACTTGCCCTCATTATTTGGTGCTTGATGAAAGTTTTTTAGATCAGCCATATTTAGAAGGAAGTAAATACGTTTGTTCACCACCTCTTCGCGAAAGAAGCGAGCAAGAGGAATTGTGGAAAGGTATCGATTCTGGTCATATATCCACTATTGGTTCTGATCATTCTTCAATCCCATTGGAAGGTGGTAAAGATATTGGGGTAGACGATTTTTCTAAAATCCCAAACGGGTGTCCGGGCATAGAGAATAGCTTTTCTCTTCTTTTTCATTTTGGAGTACATGAAAAACGCATTTCCTTACAAAAGCTGGTAGATGTTACCAGTACTGGACCTGCAAAGGTATTTGGACTCTATCCAAAGAAGGGTGCGATTATGGTAGGAAGCGATGCAGACATTGTTCTTTTGGATCCGCGACTATCAAAAACTATTTCTCAAAAAACACAATTTCAAAGCACGGATTATAATATTTATGAAGGGATAGAAACCCAAGGGAAGATTACTCATGTTCTATCTCGCGGTGAATTAATTGTTTCTGAGGATTCATTTCATGGTAAGCCCGGCCACGGTGAGTATTTGCACCGAAAAAGATCTACTGACTAGATAGGGAGAGGTGAAAGGTTTTACTAATGTAAAACTCTTTAAATCTATGTTTTCTCCATTCAACTATCACAAGATGGTGATAGAGTGGATAACAACTACTAACCCGTGATAAATGGGCCTCAAAGAATGAATAAAGACATGATATATTTGTGTTTTCCATATTGATTTCAATTATAGAAGGTAAGTATAACTCATACTTGTGAAGTATGAAATGGTACAAATCATAACATTTCATTGTTCAAATAAATAGGAACCAAATTTAAAACCGTATATTAATTTAGAAGATTTTTATGTGTTTGGAACTATGTTACGGTACAAATAAAAACAAGGAGCACCTTTATGGATGTAGTTACACTTGGAGAAACAATGGTATTATTTACACCAGAATCTGAGGGTTATATGCGTTATTCAGCAAACTTCTCAGCAAAAGTAGCTGGGGCTGAGTCAAACGTGGCAATAGGATTGGCACGACTAGGACATAACTCTGGCTGGATTAGCCGTCTGGGTGATGACGAATTCGGAAAGAAGGTCCACACCTTCATTAGAGGTGAAGGTGTGGATGTAAGTACAGTAAGGTTTAAGGAGTCAGCGTCGACAGGTCTTTATTTTAAGGAAATGGTAACGGATGATGAAGTGAGGGTACACTATTATCGCAAGGAATCTGCTGCCAGTCTGATGACACCCCAGGACTTGAATGAGGACTATATTGCCAGCGCAAAATATTTACACATTACTGGGATTACACCAGCACTGAGTGAAAGTTGCCGGAAAACTGTTATGAAGGCGGTTGAATTCGCAAAAAAACATGAAGTGACTGTTGTATTTGATCCTAATTTACGGCGTAAGTTATGGTCGGAGGAACAGGCGAGGAAGGCGTTGCTCGAAATTGCTTTTAAAGCGGATATTGTGTTACCGGGGCTTGATGAAGGGGTTTTTCTTTTCGGTCAAAACAACCCGGAAATGATGGCAAAACAACTTTATGCCCACGGTGTATCACAAATTGTGATTAAACTGGGGGCTCAAGGGGCCTATTATTATTCTAAAGATGGGAAGGGGACAATTCCTGGATTTCCAGTAAAACGTGTCATAGACCCGGTCGGTGCCGGTGACGGGTTTGCAGTTGGATTATTGTCAGGATTATTGGACAAACTTTCCCTAAAGAAAGCGGTAGAACGAGCGGCTGCTGTTGGTGCAATGGCTACAAAGGTCAGCGGTGATGTTGAGGGACTACCTGAGAGGGAAAGACTAGAGTCATTCATTAACGGTACTACTCAAGGGGATGTAAATCGATGAAAGGAGCTTATTAAATATGAGAACATTACAAGCGATATATGAAAACAAACTTGTTTCGGTAATCAGAGAGGCAGATGGGGACAATATTGTGCCCATTGCTAAGGCCTTGCGTGATGGAGGTGTCAATATTCTCGAAATTACTGCTGAAACACCAAATTTCCTATCCCTAATTGAGCGTGTGACGAATGAACTTGGTGATGAGGTAATTGTGGGAGTTGGGACCGTACTTGATCCTGAAACTGCGCGGGTGGCAATCATGGCCGGCGCGCAATTTATCTTTTCCCCAACAGTAAATGAGGAAACGATACGTATAGCGAAACGTTACGACGCGGTGAGTATCCCTGGGGCAATGACACCGACTGAAATTCTAAAAGCCTATGAAGAGGGTGCTGATATCATTAAGGTATTCCCTGCACAAACTATGGGACCGAGTTACTTGAAATATGTTCATGGCCCATTACCGCACATCCCGTTGATGCCGACTGGTGGGGTGAACCTTGATAATGTCCAGGAATATTTTCAAAATGGTGCGGTTGCAGTCGGCATGGGCAGTGCCCTTGTAGATTTGGGGCAACCGATGAGCACATCCACTTTACAAGAGATCTCAAGAAAAGCGGTACAGTTTAGAGATAAAGTAAATAAAGTGGTGGGCTAAAATATCGGATGAAGTCCATGATGATACTACTTAATCAGTTGGTCTGGACTCCAGCTTTTTCCGTAATCTTAATGGAAATAATGGCTTAAGGAAATGCTACTAAATTTTACTGTTCAGGTTTAAAAATTTCATGTAGTATTTAAAGGGCAAAATGATATCTTGTTTAAGGTCAAAATAATTGTTTGCAAGCTGCTAATCCTTTTAAGGAAAGCAGCTTGATTTAAACTTGGTTGTAGGATCAAATTAATTATTCTATCGCTTAATTATTTTTTCCCCTCTAATGTAAACCACTACAATCTCTTCAACATCTGTAATATCTAATCCGAGGATCCCTTTAGCTATAAGTAAGTTTGCAACCATTCCTTATTTTAACTACTACAAAACCTGTTCCCTCTATCGAGTATGTCTGTAAGATTTGCTGTTAACAGTGTTAGAAACTCGTTTTCAGTATATCCATGTTCTTTTTAAAAGATTGCTGGTTTGGCAACTATCTTGAGAGCATCAGTCCTTTTAATTTTTGGTCATTGATGGTAGCCAAATAGTGCCTGGATGTGGGGGAGATACGCAATTGTTGCAGTGGAGACAAGGATTTTTTTGATTCAACTTTAAAATGTTACTTAACTTTCGGATACTGAAATAGGTTCAATTACACTATACCAAACGTCAAGGTGTCTTTTCATGGCTTTTATTTTTTAACGTACGTATTCAATCCGAGTTAAGTGTTACCGCTTGTAGAATATAGATTTATTTTTAAGGTGCGAAAGTAGAGTTTTATAGATTTAGAATTGGGGTCAGGCTGGCCGATTACCTCGGCTGAGGCGGGTGCTTATGGTTCAAAGCTTTTTGTTCCCATGGCAACAAGTGTCACCAATATGGCGGTACCAATCGATGCAGATATTTGCTGCAGGGTATTGGCCATGGCTAAACCATGTGCATACCATTTTGGTGGAAGCTGGTTTAATGCGGAAGTCATTATCGGCATTAGGGCAAAGGACAGACCGAACATGCGAATGGCATAGATAGTAGTCAAATAGGTAAATGACGTATCAAGTGATAGTTGTGTAAACATAAATGTGGTTACAGTCACAATACTAAGGGCCGATTAATGCAAGGCACTTTGTTGCATAGTAGACAAATATTACTCAATAATTTAATTGCGTTAAAAAAATGTACTTTAAAGTAAAGATGTTTTATTTATCGGTGGTAGTTTTTCAACAAAACACGCCTTGTAATTGAACAAGGAAATGATTATTAGGAGCATATCAAGGTGATTTTACACGATAAATATGTTGCCGTGGGAACACATGTTTGCTAAAATAAAGTAAACGACAGAGGAGGAGCCTAATGAACAATTTAGTACTTCGGAATGTGATTGAGGATGACCTTCCTATTTTTTTTAAGCATCAGCAGGACAGTGAGGCAAACCAAATGGCCGCCTTTACAAGTAAGGACCCTAATGATTGGAATAGCTTCGCTGAACACTGGAACAAAATACTTACGAATAAGAATATAACTAAGCAAACGATCATTGTTGAAAACACCGTTGTTGGCCATGTTGTACACTTCGAGCAGTTTGGAGAGCCAGAAGTAACCTATTGGATTGGAAAGGAATACTGGGGTAAGGGCATCGCAACCAAAGCTTTACGGGAATTTCTGAAACAGGTTACAATTCGTCCACTTTATGCTCGGGCTGCAAAAGACAATACTGGATCGATAAAGGTTTTAAAAAGATGTGGGTTCATGATTTCGGGGGAAGACAGCGGGTATGCAAACGCGCGTGATAAGGATGTTGAAGAGTTTATTCTCACCCTCAACTAAAGAATTTCAAACTGCTACAGGGTATATTCCTTTATAGGAACGTAACATACCAGGAAAACCTGGTATGTTACGAATATTTTTAAGACAAGTTAATAATTTTCTTTAAGTTTACGATAAATCATAACATCTATGATTTTATATATGAAAAACAGTAAGGAACATCCAAAAAAAGTTACAGCAAATGCGGTTTCTAGTACAATAAGAATTAAGGATGACTTGACCACAACGTTTGATATAAATAGTAATACAAGAGAACATAATGCTGCGATACTAGCATATCCCCATAGATAGAAATGCGCATGCAAGTTAAAGAGTTGGGTATCCTTTGACAAGGTGGAGAACTCTTGAATTTTAAAATGATTAATCGCAATTTGTGATGCTTCCTCTTTAGTTTTCCCCTGATTTGTTAAATCTTGCGTATAATCCTCCAGATACATTGTCAGTTCCAATTTTTCCTCTTGGTTCATCGCCAGGCTATTCACAAAGGCATGTATGTCATTACTTTTTCGATACATAGCATTGACTCGAACGTGTCCAATGTAATTAAAAACTCCCCAACAAACACTAATAATTAAAGCTGATCCGTAGCCCACTAATGCCTTTATAGGAACATGAGAGGGGTTATATTTTAGATCTAAGTATAGAGTTATACAGAAAACTATTATGGATGTAATTAATATCCAACTATACTTCAAGTCTTTCAAACTTACTACTTTATGAAAAAGGTTCTCCATGTTAACTCCTCCTAACTAACTTAAATTGATTGTATTATAAAAATAGAATGACGAGCGCCCCTACAATTACGCAGTAATAGGAGAAATATTTTAAATTGCCTTTTGCCATAATATTGATAAACCCTTTTAAGGCAAAATAGGTTGCAATGAAGGTTGTAATAAATGCAACAACATAAGGGATCATTAATTGATCAAAATTAGGATCACTAATAATGTCTGGTATTTCAAGAACCCCTGTCCCCAAGCTCACTGGAATATATAATAGGAATGAAAAACGAAGGGCTGTCTCCTGCTTCATTCCAACTAACATCGAGGCTACTATAGATGCACCGGACCGACTAATACCAGGAGTAATTGCAACTGCCTGAGCAAATCCAACGATAGTTGCATCTTTTATTGTTAAATCTCCGTCGCTTTTCTTGCCCTTTAAATTGCGTATAACCCAAACAGCAACTGCAGTTATGAGTAAGGTTACCCCTACAACCTTTGTACTGCTAAGTGCTTCACTAATCTCATCCTCAAATAACAAGCCAATGACCCCAACTGGAATCGTCGCAATTACAAGGTAGATAATAAATTGAAAATCACTTTTAGCATTATCATCCTTTTTCATTAGGAAACGAGTACAATTGATAATTAAGCTAACAATATCCTTTCTGTAAATAACAAGGACCGCTAGAAGCGATGCAAAATTCACGAAAATTTCAAAGGAAAGCCCTTCTGCTTCTATATTGAATAGTTCCCGAAAAATAATAAGATGTCCACTAGATGAGATAGGAATTGGTTCTGTTATCCCTTGAACCAAACCTAATATAAAATACTTTATTAATGTCCACATTTCAATCATGCTAAAAATCCTCCCTGAGTATTGTTTCATTGATAACTATTTTGAATCATTATGTACTTTTACAGGTAATTCATTTAAAGAAATAGTTCAACCATCTTCGCCATTTGATTCCAGTCTTCGGTATATTGTTGAAGTTGGTCTTTACCTGCTTCTGTAATTGCATAGTATTTTCTCTTTCCACCTTGGCTCTCTTTTCCCCAATAAGAAGTAATAGCTGCATTCTTCTCCAAGCGTTTTAGTGACAAATAGAGAGTGGCTTCTTGCATATCAAACGTTCCTTTTGTTCTTTCTTTAATCACTCTTGAAATCTCATATCCATACCCATCCTGATTGTCTAATATGGATAGGATAAGAAGATCGATAGTACCTTTAAGCATTTCTTTATTCAAGATGAAGCCTCCCTCAAATTACTTAACATTATTAAGTACTAAATCATAATAATATAAATTACTTAACATTACAAGGGTATTTCGAAAAAAAGCGTGTACAAATTCCATTTAGATGTTCGATTGTGGAATAAGCAGTCGATTTTTTAATGAATAAAATGATAAATTTAACTTAATATTTATTATTTTTGAAGGGACACAAGAATATGAAAATTCGAGGCTATCACGGTGCTGACATTAATAAGATTGTTTCACTTTTTTATGAAACAGTACATTCTGTTAACGCACGGGATTATTCACTAGAACAACTTAATGCATGGGCACCGAAAGATGAAATAGAGGTTAAACTGACAAATTGGAAGGAATCTTTAAGTAATAACATCACATATGTTGCTGAAATAAATGATAAAATTGTCGGTTTTAGTGACATGAGTCATAATGGGCACTTGGATAAACTTTACATTCATAAGGACTTTCAGGGACAAGGAATAGCAACAACATTGGTAAATATGCTTGAATCTGAAGAAAGAGAACTGCGAATTTCGGAAATTGATACGAAAGCAAGTATTACAGCAAGACCCTTTTTTGAACATCACGGATACAAGAATATCGGGTCTCAAACCGTAGAACGTAGAAACATTACATTGATTAATTATAAGATGATCAAAAAATTGGCATCCGAATAACCTGAATGGTCTTGTTACGCTAACGGGGTGCCTTAACGAAAGAAGGGGGTCGGCAACCGATTCTTTCTAAGGAGAATGTGTTTTTTGAAATTAAGGGCTTTGATAACCTGTTTAAATCAGACCAAAAAAGGAAGAGCACAATTTTCCCGTGTCCTTCCTCAATGATTTTCCCCTTTTAATTTACTTGGTGTTAGCCTGGACGACCTTCGCTTCAAACCCCATATTATCAATTCTTTTAATAATATCGGAAACGCCTGTTAAATTATTATTGAACATCACACAACCATTTTCAGTTTCTAAATTAACTTTTACTTCGGTCACTCCATCCATTTTTGAAATTGCTCTTTCAACTTTTGCAGGACAGTCGGGACAATGCATACCCTTTACATCTAAGTAAACGACTTCATTCATTTAGTGATTCACCACCTTCATAGCTAAATAAATTTCCTTGCTTGTATTAATCTTATTTAGAGCGACTGTAATTTATGAAAGGCTTTTGTAGTACAGGTAAGTGGCCATATCAACCTATCCGCTATACCCAATCTTGAGGGAAGCATATCCTTAAAATAGTTTAAAAGAATAGTTTGGAGGGATTAGCAGGTAACCCGGAAATAATTACTCTCTTTCTTGGCTCAATGGGCCATTTTGTTGGGGGGAACGGTTGGCGAGATCTTTAGCTGGGAGTAATATTCAATGGTTAAGATATTGTCTATCTTTCGTTTACCCCATTGTGTCTGCCACACGTTTAGTTTATACCATTCTATTAATCGCAAATGAATAAACATAAATTACCATAGAAGCTTTCAAATGGTAGGGGGGAGGGGTTTACTTTGCAGGTTGACTACGAATGCGCCGTTCCATGATAACCCAAGTGACTGCAAACAATATTGTTAATAATATTACGATGGTATACAATCCTATTTGAGGTATCATGACGCCAACCATCACTCCCATTAATCCCCCCATCGTTCCTGCTACGATCCCATCTAATAAGGGGATCACATCCTGGAATGGAAAACTAATAACACCACTGACAAAAACGGCAGCCAGAAGTCCTACAATATAGGCTGCACTTAATTGGTGACTCATAATAGCCCCAATTACCATACAAATCGTCATTGTAGAAATCATTCCTAAAGACATTGGCAGTGAATGAACAATCGTACTATGTTGTTCACTGAGTCGATGCAAGTGACTTCGTTGCTTCCATAGTGTAAAAACAATATGGAAGACGAGCAGCGCACAAATGAATAAGATAACAATAGCAAAAATCCATGATACACCTGAGGCGTGCATGTGATCCATTTCTCTTTCCAATTGCGTTCTTCTCCTTTCAGGCAATATCGATGGTTACTTAGGTTCGTTCTGCCTCTTTAAATATATATTTCTACGAAGGTAAAAAAATTCAGTTCATTTTTTCAGGATTAAAAATCTTCCCACAACACGAAAATCAGGCAACGGCATCATATGAAATAACATATAGTGATGATAAGGATGAAAGAGTGGTTAGAGCCTTGAATCTTGAAGTTTGGCAAAAGGGTTCGGATTATAAATGGAGGATTATCCGTTGGTATCAGGAAAAAGGTGTATAAGGAATGGGAGAAGTCGTAACAAACAATTAAACAAACGGGTGCGCTAATCAAATTGTGCGTCCTTCTGAAATGGGCTGGATTGTGGAGTAACTCTTTTATTGCGTGGTAGACTCATACTGCGTAGCAAAGGTTTTCATTTTTAGCGGCGACTTTGTAAGATAGAGTATGAGCTTATATATTAATTGAACCAAGTTATGATATAATTTAAGTACCATTAACTCAATTAGGGAGTTGTCATATGTCGAATGATATTGTTAAACAATTTGTAAATGATGTAGAGGGTCTTTTAGAAGAACTTTATCAATTAAATAGTTTTTATTTACTAAACAAATATCTCAAACAAAAAAGTAATCAAGAAGATAACTTAAATGCGATGAACAAAGCACCTGCATTTTTTAACTTGACTATTCATTCTTTTCAGTATTCTTCAATTATGGGTTTAGCAAAAATATTTGAACCAGCCTCTAGAGATAGTAAAAGTATAAATAATTTTTTGAATTTTGTTGAGAGTAATCATAAGAAGATTTTTTTAAACGATTCAACTACTAAGAAAAAACTTGGGCGAACCTTGAATATTGATGAATCAACTATTATTAAACATAAAGAAAAATTATGTGAGGTTGAACCTATAGTCAAAAATTTATTAAGCTGGAGGGATAAATCATTTGCACACAATGACAAAAGGTATTTTAAAGATAGAGAAGCATTAGGAAGAGACTTCCCAATAACATATAAAGAAATTGAGAATTTAATTCAACTTGCAGCAGAAATTTTAAACACTTATCAAGTAGGGTATAACGGTAATAGTACACATATTATTCCATCAAATACCTATGATGTTGATAAAGTCATTAATGCATTGAGGACGATATAGGAGTCTTTTATTATTAATTATTGATATTCAGCAATTAGGCGTTAATGTTGAATTAGCATTACGTAAAAAACAACAGATCTATTTACAGTAGGAAGTGACTGGTAATAGATTAATCATCTAGAGACGATCACATTTAGGGTGGTCGTATTTCTTATTTGACTAATACTGTGCAACAAATAATTACGTCTATGAAAGAATGAACTTTATTAAAGAGGTTTTATTTATCAGAGGCAGGTCTTCAACAATCGGGCCAGATTGTAGAATAAGGGGAGATTTTTAATGAAAGATGATAAAGAGTATTTAGTTGTTAATGTTAGACCAGAAAATTATAAAGTACTTGATATCAGGTCTAAAAAACCATTGGCCTTTCAAGACAATAACCATTCGGGTTCAATGGTCCCTAATGAGGAGTAATTCTTTGTTACCTCAAATTTACAACAGTCAAATTTGCGACACTAGGAGGCTGGCTCGATGAAGATAAACATATTTGTTGTTGAAGATGATGATGCTTTGTTTGCTGCGTTGAAGAAAGGTCTAGAGGCTTGGTCGTTCCGGGTCACGAGACCAGATGATTTTGAAGGTGTGATGCATTCATTTCTTGAACAACAGCCTCAGCTCGTCATCATGGATGTCATACTCCCGAAATTTGACGGTTTTCATTGGTCTCGCGAGATTCGCGCTGTATCCAAAGTACCCATTGTTTTCCTTTCCTCCCGCGATCACCCAATGGATATGGTCATGGCGCTGAACATGGGGGCGGATGACTTCATCCAGAAGCCGTTTCATACAGACGTGCTTTATGCCAAAATTCAAGCCATTCTTCGGAGGACATATGCTTATGGCGAAGAGCAACCGGTTATTCTTGAATGGAACGACGCATTGATTGATTTGAATCGAGGTGTAATTCGAAACGCTGGGAAAGAAGTGGATTTAACAAAAAACGAATTTTTTATACTGATCACGCTCGTGAGATCGAACAATGTTATTATCTCGCGCCATGACTTGATGCGAAAGCTGTGGGAGGACGAGCAGTTCGTGAACGACAATACCCTCACAGCGAATATAACCCGTTTACGGCAGAAGCTGGAGACAATCGATTTGGCAGACTCTATTGTGACAAAAAAAGGGCTTGGTTATATGGCCATCACTTTATAGAGATTATGAACATGTACTGATAAGGGGGACCGTGCCATGTTTATCCGTTATGTTGATGCAAGGAAAAGCTGGATTTTACTGTTTGCTTGCTTGCTCGGCTTAGCCAATGTTCTGATCATGCTTGATCAAGGCATTCAGGTCACATCTACTTCTCTCCTTTATTTTAACGCCTTATTTATTCTGTCCTTTCTCCTGTTTTTTATATGGCGCTTCAAAAGAGAGACAAAATATGTCGCCGCGTTGGCTGCTCTGCAGGAAGACATTGCCTTAGACTGGATTGAGACACTTCCTGAGCCTGAGGACGGCCTAGATCAGATGACCAACGACATCTTACGGGAGGCCTCCCTTCAGTTCAAACGAAATCTTTCTGACTATAAAGAAACTCAACTGATCGAGAATGAATTCACGGCCTCTTGGATCCATGAGGTGAAGACTCCTATCACCGCCATGAAGCTAATCCTGGACGCCCTGCCAAGTGATCCGGAAATACGTAAAATTGAAGCGGAATGGTTGCGGGTGTATTTGTTGGTCGACCGTCAGCTGCATATGACACGTCTGACCGCAATCGAATCAGACTATGATCTTGAATTGACCTCCATACAGCGCCTTGCCACGGAAGAAGTACGGGAACTGGCGCCATGGTGTATGGAAAAAAATCTGGCGGTCAGTATTGAAGGAACGGATGTAAAGGCCATTACAGACCGAAAATGGTGCCGCTTCATCCTTCGTCAACTGTTGACGAATGCCGTGAAATATAGTCCAGCGAATACGGCACTTATGATTGTGACGGATGTAACGGAGACAGGCCAAGTCTTTTTGGATGTCATCGATGAAGGCCCGGGAATACAGCCACACGAATTGCCGCGTATCTTTGACAAAGGCTTCACGGGCGAAAACGGCAGGATTCAAAACGCAGCGACCGGACTTGGGCTCTATCTTGCAAAAACCGTTGCAGATAAATTAGGAATTACCCTCAAGGCGCAACCTGGTCAAACGGAAGGTACGGTGATGCGAATGATCTTTGTCGATCCCAACACATTCGAAGCTGTCCGAAGAGGGGCGGGCGAGTAATATTCAGATATGAAGCAGTCAGGATTGCTCCTGGCTGTTTTTTCGTGTGGAATAGTGAACCTGACAATATTGTCACGTTGTCTTGCCAGATTGTCATGTAAAACGTACGACAAGTGGAAAATCCAACCGTATAATAAAGCCATCATCAAACAACAATTATGATTTGGAGGTACGTTATGAATCAATTGAATGTAGGGAAAACCGTTTTACAAGCACGAAATGTCCACAAAACATTTGGTACCAAAGGAAATGCACAGCATGTATTAAAAGGAATAGATTTACGCGTCACTCGCGGTGAATTTGTCGGCATTATGGGCCCTTCCGGCTCAGGCAAGACGACATTGCTTAACGTCTTAGCCACGATTGATTATACTACGGACGGAACGATTTTAATCGATGACGCAGATATCTCCAAGCTGAGTAATACCGAACTTTCCGCCTTTCGGCGCAACAAGCTGGGATTCATCTTCCAGGATTACAATCTACTGGACACGTTGACAGTGAAGGAAAATATACTGCTGCCCCTTTCCCTTAGCAAAATGAGCAAACGGAAAGCGGAAAGCGAGTTCACAGCCATCGCCGATGTGCTTGACATTAGGGCTCTGTCGAACAAATATCCGCATGAAATATCAGGAGGCCAGAAACAACGGACTGCTGCCGGGCGCGCTCTGATCCACCAGCCTTCGATCGTGTTTGCGGACGAACCGACCGGTGCATTGGATTCCAAATCGGCTTCCTCGTTACTGGATGTGATGGAGAAGGTGAATCAGCAGCGAGACGTCACCGTTGTCATGGTGACCCATGATCCGGTAGCCTCCAGCTATTGCAGCCGTGTTGTGTTTTTAAGAGACGGGAAGACTTATTCCGAGCTTTACCGCGGCAATAAAACAAGACATGCCTTCTTTAATGAAATTATGGACGTGCAAGCTGTACTGGGGGGTGACCATGTTGACGGTTTTTAAATTAGCGCTTCGCAGCATGCGGCAAAATGTGAAGCATTATTATTTGTACTTCTTTGCGCTGATCTTTAGTATGAGCCTGTATTTTGTCTTCACCTCACTACAGCACGATCAGGCTGTTCAGAATATGACACATCCGAGCGTTGATTTCTCTGCCGGGTTTCAAATTGCGGGAGTCATGCTGATTGTGATCGTAGGGATCTTTACCGTCTCGGCCAACGGCATTTTCTTGCGTCGGCGCAGTCGAGAAATCGGACTATATCAGCTGGCTGGTCTTTCCAAAGGCTGGGTAGTCCGATATCTAATGATCGAGAATATACTGCTTGGCTTAGGTGCACTACTTGTTGCGATCATTTGCGGCGCGTTGATTTCAAGGCTGTTCGTCCTGATTTTGTTGAATCTGCTCGGTTTAGAAGGGATTGTCGACATCAGCTTCTCCGTACCAGCGGCTTTTAAAACGTTGATGGTCTATCTTCTCATCATCGTCATCACTTCCATTCAGATGATTCTGAAGGTATACCGCAGCACCCTTCTAAATCTGTTTCAAGCTGACAAACGGCCTGACCTCACTAAGCCGCCCAAAGCGGTGGCATCTGCTATTTTCGCCCTGCTCGGTCTGGCACTGATTGGATACGGTTATGAATTATCGGGTCATATCAATGAACAGTTATTCCTCAACGCACCATTGGTGCTCGGATCCATCGTTGCAGGGACTTACTTATTGTTTCGTGTTACGATCAGATGGTGCTTTTACCGGTTCCGCAAACGTAAAGATGGACACCTAGGCTTAACAAACAGCCTGTCGATGGCTCCGCTGATGCACCATACGAAAACAAATGCCAACTCACTTACCTTAATTACGGTGTTGTCGGCCATGGCCATCACGCTGATTTCCATTGCCTACTCCTTCTACTACTCCGCAGAGCAAGAGAGCAGCCGCGATCTCCCTTATGATTTTATGTTTGAAAACGAGCCGCAGGAGGCGCTGTCGTTCAAGATGGAGTTGGGGAAGGAAGGCATCAATGTTAATCACCACGACGTTCAAGCGGTTCTGACGATGGGGATAGTCCTTGATCCGAATGACGAAACCCGCAAGGTTGAAGAAAGATTGTTATGGCTTCCGGCCGAACAGCTTAAACAAACAGGCGCAGACCTCAACTTGCCGCCAGATGGTGAAGCCATTTTGTACAATGCTGGGGCCTCACTTGCCGGGGACTTAGATGAGCAGTCGAAGCGATATCCAACTGAAATAAAGCTGGAGCAGCAAGGACAGACTGTTATGTATACATTGAGGACAGTGAAGGAAAGGAACATCATGAATTTAGATGCTCCCGGCAAGCAGCTGCTAGTGTCAGAATCGACGATGGACAAAATCGCAGAACAAATGGCCGGTACGTCAGGTTATAAAAAAATTCGCTTTGATACGTTTCAAGTTTTGGACAAGGAAGAGCTTGCCATAGCTTCCTCTATATACAACGCAAAATACGTCAGTGACGAGCGATTAACGTATGATTTCTATTCGCATTACCAAGAAATGCTACAGACGACAGGCTTGCTCATTTTCATCGCAGCTTTCCTTGGACTTGTCTTTTTGGTCTCAACCGGCAGCATCTTGTACTTCAAGCAAATGACCGAAGCCGAGCAGGGAAAGCAAAGCTATAAGACGTTGCGCCAGCTCGGATTTGACGTGGATATGATCATGAAAGGCATTATACGAAAGCAGGCCATCGTGTTCCTTCTCCCTCTATCAATTGGTATGCTGCATTCGATCTTTGCTATCAAGGCGGCTTCATTTATGATCCGGTCGGACATCACGTTTCCAGTATCCATCGTCATGGCGATTTACACGGTTATCTATTTTGTATTCGCTCTGTTTACCATAGGCTACTACCGCAACATTGTAAAAAAAGCTATGTCATAACCATCAATTAAAGGAGGGGTAAGCTATATGGGGTACCGCCAACATTTCGGACATTTTGTACGCTAAGCATATTTCCCAACCTAAAAAAATCGATTCCTTATCGTACAGGGAATCGATTTTTTTGTTTTACAATCGTGCTCGTTGAATAGAGATTTGTACCAAGAAGCGAGAGAACTACGGATTTCGGAAATTGATACGGAAGCAAGTATTACAGCAAGACCCTTTTTTGAACATCGCGGATACCAGAATATTGGGTCTCAAACCGTAGAACGTAGTAACATTACATTGATTAATTATAAATTGATCAAAAAATTGGCATCCGAATAACTTGAATGGTCATCTTACGCTAACGGGGTTCCTTAACGAAAGAAAGGGTTGTTATTTCGGCAACCCACTTGTTTTAAGAAGAATGTGTTTTTTAAAAAATAATGGTTTTATAACCTGGTTAAACCAGACCAAAAAAGGAAGAGCGCAATTTTCCCCTTTTAACTTACTTGGTGTTAGTCTGGACGACCTTTGCTTCAAACCCCATATTTTCAATTCTATTAATAATATAGGAAACGCCTGTTAAATTATTATTAACATCAGGATTTGCCAATACGGGTAGATTTCTAAGTACCATCCTGCTTCCAAGTATATTTTGAAGAGTACCATTTTTAGCTCAGATAGTATCGGTCAAGGATATTATTATGGTTTTATCACGCCTGATGTTTTTTTATCATCGGCTTGATGGGAGTTATCGCTATTAAGGAAAACCGTTCGTTGCAGATAAATAGGCTATGGAACCCCCAAAGCTTTAAATAATCTGTCCAAGGTATTTTTTATGGTATAATACAGAAAAGTGTGAAAAAATTATTTTCAGTTTGGAATTGTTTGAACTTTGTAAATGATGATTACACATATAAAGGCAAGCGGGGAGTAAGGGATGAATGATTACCGGTATGTAAAACAATTAGACCTTCGTCACACGGGGATGGTTTATAAATTCAGAAGAGAGCAGAATGACTTCATCCATACTGAGGTTGAAGGGCAGCTACTCTATAATCTTGGTTTCAAGCAAACTGATATTTTGGGTAAAAATCTCGATGAATTCTTACCATATGATTTAGCAAACTTCAAAAAAGAATATTACTGGAAAGCCTGGAAAGGTGAAACAGTCCACTATGAAAGCGAGAATAATGGGATTCATTATTTCGCCTTTTTAAGACCGGTTTTTGAGTATGGGGAAGTTGTGGAAGTGGTGGGATCGTGCATTGATGTTACTGAACGAATGCAACCACAGAACACCTTTCCATTAGAAGATGTAATCTCGCTATCAACATCAGAATCAAAACATAATAGTGTTTTGCAACAAATCCTGGAAATAAATCAACCGAAGCAAAGCCTTAATTCTGATAGAAAAAACTTGGTTATAAAAGAGAACAGTAAATTTATTTTCATTCCATTGTCAGAAATTATTTTTATTGAAAGAGTAAACAGAAAGTCTGTCATCCATTCCTATAAAAAGCAAGTGGAGACATATGAATCATTAACCAGTTTAAATCAGCAATTAGATGAAAGTTTTCTAAGATGCCATAAGTCTTACATTTTGAATATAGATTATTTAGAAGTCATTGAACTGAAAAATCAGAAATACTGCGGACATTTTTACGATTATGATAAATGGGTAAAGATATCCACGGATTCCGTACAACTGCTAAAAACCTATAAATCTTATTAAAGAGCTCGGCATATTTTGTCGAGTTTTTCTTATTTTTTTTGGAAAAGTTGATTCAACATACTAATTTGTTGAATGAAATGATTATAGTTTTGGTTGAAACTGGTAAAATGCTGACTGAAGTCGATTAGACAAGTAATTTGTAAAGTTATAGAATAATCTTAATGTAAAAAACTCAACTCTGGGCTTTGTGCTGCGTGAGAATAGGATGTTTGGCCGTGAAAAATTAAAGAAAGGACTAGATAATGGAACAAATAAACGCAACCTCATACAAACAATGTCTCAAACAAGAGATAGAATACAGAAGAAAACGTCTCGTGATACTTGGGAATAAGCTGGGGTTAACCCATAAAGAAACCGTGGAAAACAGTCAAATACTTGATGAACTAATAAATGAATATATTCAAAAGAAAAAATAATTCGGTACAATACCTTTTCGCCAAGAGATGAGAACGCTTCATGCAACAATTATACTGAATTCGATTGACCATTTTATTACGATTCTTCTGCTTGGTTTAAAAAACTTCTTCTATATCAAAAGCGAACTTTTCCAGCACCTTTAACTGTTATCACTTTTTCCAGCAGTACCAATAAATTAGAGCCTCCAGTTTTACTTGTAATCCGCACAGTAAATTTTGTTAGTCTTCCGATTTATAATTGGCAATTTTTAATCAAAAGGGTTTTCTGCAATAGGGACATATTGTAGAGTAACTTTTATATTGCGCAGTAGACTAAATACTGTGCAATAAAGGTTTTCATTTTAATTGACTTGGGAGAAATGTACTTAAGCTAAATGGCAGGGATGTGAAACAAATAATAGTAAAACGATTATATTAAAATAGAGCAAAAATCCATCTTTGCTTATTTTATAAACTTGTTATTCTTCTTTAATCTTCCTATCATACAAAAATGTAACTTCATACTTTTAACTTTTTAACGACTTCATAATAAACCTGAAAAATAGTATGTATATGGATGTAGCAAGTAGATAGAAGGCAAATGAATTAAGGAATGTCCAACCACTAAACTTAAAAACATTAAAAAACACAGCTAACCATTCAAAGCCTAGAGCAAAAAGAGACCAAAAGACGACATATGTAGTAATATATTTACCCTTTGGATCAAACTTGTCAAATAAATATACACATAGTAATGCATAGGGAGAATACATCAAATATGTTACTATGTCTGTTATCTCATATTTCTCAAGGTCATTAAGGTCATATAAATCCAATGGTGGCGTTGCTATTAGATGGTCCATAATAATAGCAATTGTTACAGTGAACAAAACCATTAAGATAGAAATTACATGAGGATATCGTTTTGGGAGTAACAAAATCAATATGAAACCACAAATTGTGGTAAGAATTATAAACCATTCATTTTCGTTAAACTGTTCTGGCAACGGTAACAATTAGCTCATCTCTTTTCTAAGTATTTTTCTAAAGATGGTTGAGAGGAAGCTTATAATAAGTAAAATGACAACCCACTCTATTATGGAATAAAAAAGATTCCATTTTTCAAAATCATATACATTAAGAAGGTTGGCTAGATATTCAACCCCTATTAAAAGGGGTATTAAAATAAACAGTATAAACCAATTATTCCTGTTATTAGCCCCCTGGGTATTATCTATATACCAAATAATAAGAACAGGAATAAGGAAGACCCTAATAAGTGCCATTGTCCAATAACTAGTTGAACTGCTATTTAAATTGATCATCTCCATATTCAATGCGAAGATGGTCATAAAATTATGGTGAATAATGTTAATTACCATCCAAATGAAGAATATTTCAAATAGATGAAGATTCTTTTTGGATACAGCATACGTTAGATTTATTATCACTGTTAATGCAAAAAATATTGAAAATGCCATAGATGCTCCTCCACTAATGTGCTTTTAGAAATAGTTTAATCTTCTATGTCTAAAATATTCTTTATTCAATTAAAGTGACTTGTGCTGAAGAAGAACGATTAACAAAACATAGTCATTTGCTGCGGAGTATAAATATAATATGCAATAGAAAAATGATATTCAACAATTAGGCACTATTATTGTATAGAGAAAGACTTATTCCTCAGTAAAACATTGATAATTTAGCCCCTATTATCGTCCAGATTACTTAACTTTCTAAATCCGCACTTCCCTGAGGTTACCCCATTGGTAAATGCGGTGCAAAAAAAGTGGTAATTCTTGTTGCGGTCGCTGTAAATTATTTTAACCAAAAAAGTACCTGCCCCCTGAAACAATCAGTTCCAGGCGACAGGCACTTTTATAAAATTTATTACCTCATACTCGCATCTTCCCCGTGAATTTGCCGCACAATCTCTTTTTCTTTTTTTGGCGGATGAAGAAACAGTGCTAGTATAAAGGCCGCGAATGCAAGGATCGTACTGCCCATAAACGCCCATTCAAATCCAACAACTTGTGCTTGCTGTCCGATCATCTCATTTGTGGCGGGTGCTTCTGGTTCAAAGCTTTTCGTCCCCATGGCAACCAGGGTTACCAATATGGCGGTACCAATCGATGCAGATATTTGCTGCAAGGTATTGGCCATGGCTGATCCGTGTGCATACCATTTTGGCGGAAGCTGGTTCAATGCGGATGTCATTACCGGCATTAGGGCAAAGGACAGACCGAACATACGAATGGCATAGATAGTAGTTAAATAGGTAAATGACGTATCAAGTGATAACTGTGTAAACATAAATGTCGTGACAGTCACAATACTAAGACCAATCAATGCAAGCCATTTGGCACCAAATTTATCAAACAGCCGTCCAGTTATTGGTGACAGAATACCAATGACAATTGCTCCCGGAAGCAGCATTAACCCCGACTTAAGTGGTGAGAAACCCAGCACATTCTGCATAAATAATGGCAGCAACGTTTCTGCTCCGATAAGGGAGACAAGAACTGTCATGGTGATAATAATCGCCAGGGTGAAAATCCGGAATTGAAAGACACGGAATTCCAGCATTGGTGTTTCCAGGACAATCTGGCGCCAGACGAATAGACTGATTACCACTACCCCGATGGCAATGGAACCGATAACGATGCTGCTTCCCCAGCCACTCTCGGATGCAATACTGAAGCCATACAAAAATGAGCCAAAACCTACTGAAGATAGAATAATAGATAATACATCAATTTTCGGCTTTCGAAGGTCGGTTACATTTTTTAAAAACAGTGCTGCGACGATCATCGTGACTGCTACAATTGGAATCACGGTGATAAACAGGGAGCGCCAGCTGTAATGCTCCAGCAGCCAGCCGGATAGTGTTGGTCCAATTGCCGGACCGAACGCAATAACAATTCCAATCATCCCCATTGCAGTACCGCGCCGTTCAACGGAAATAACCGCCAGCAATACTGTCATGAGAAGTGGCAGCATAATACCGGAGCCGGAAGCCTGTACGACACGCCCCAGTAGGAGTACTGGATAAGCTGTAGCTATAGCTGCGATGGCAGTACCAGCACCGAATAAGCCAATCGCGGTTAAAAATAAGCCTCTCGTTGTAAACCGGTCAATCAAAAATGCTGAAATAGGTATCATAATTCCATTTGTCATTAAAAAGGCAGTTGTCATCCATTGCACTTCACCCTGGGAGATAGAAAATGCATCCTGAATGGTTGGTAGTGCTGTTGCTAGTAGAGTTTCATTAATAATTCCCATAAATGCACCGATCAGCAAAGCCGTAATCATCAATGCTTTTTGTTTTGGCGCTAAATCCCAGGAAGTTGCTGATTCGCTCATAATAAATCTCCTTTCCATACTTCCCAAACTGTCATCATGTTGGTTATCCGAGTTTTTAAATAAGAACGACGGTGCAGCTGACCAAGCAGTGCATCGACCAGAAATTCCCTCGGTTTGTCTTGTTTGAATTCTTCTATTAACAAGTCGATTGTCTGTAAATCTTTTTCCGGAGCGTCACTTTTAATCAGTTCTGACCGTAATGTATTTAAGTCACGCGCGATGCTTTCTTTCATGGAAGCAGGCGAATCGGTGTCAGTAGATTTCGGCAGCATTGGTGAAAGATTTTCATCATTTTCTACGATTGCCTTCAGACGTTCGCCTATAAAATCACCCAGCCTGTCCAGTGGCAGGGCGGGCCCTTTCCAGATAATCCACAGCAAGTAACTGTGAATGATCCCTTCCATCATTACGGCCAAATCACTTAAATACACCTTGACCTTTGGACCGAACGCATCAATCAGTGCCTGTTTATGCCATTGGTGATGTGTCTCGCGTATCCGGTTCAGAAATTCAGGTATTTTTCCTTCCTCATATGGGGGGAATTCCGTTACTAATGCAAAGAAAAATGCCTTGTATTCAATTGATTTTTCCAGTTCAACGGTGATTTTCCGTTTCAGTACCACTAGTGGTGACCGCTGTATATCTTCAGAAAATCGGTCTGCTTCGTTGAACATATCATCATAGTAACGTTCAAGAAGTTCCAAGATCATACTTTCCTTGGAATCAAAGTGTTTATAAAATGCACCCTTCGATATATTGCAGGCTTTTGTGATATCAGCAACGGATGTAGTGTTAAACCCGTTTTTCTGAAACAGCTGAACAGCCGCATCCAGAAGCTCATCATGTCGCTGTGCCATTACCATTCTCCTAGCTATGACCTCATGTTTACTTTAGGTAACTATATAGTCACCAATACATAATAACAGCTTGTGTTTTCTGAAACAAGTGGAATACTTAGAGATTTTTAATGTTCACAGTGAACTGTTATTAAGAATCCTGATTTTCTGCGATAGTGCCATTGTGTTGCATAACTGTTAGGGTGTATAACGAATGGATTGAAACTTTTTGAAAATATAATCGTACTTGTTAGTAAGCATTCTTTATAGGTGTCAGAGTTTTTTTTTCTTATTATCGTGTGTATAGCATTAATAATATCTGTTATCTTTAAAAAGAACGTCTAAAACTTTTTGGGGCAGGTCAATAAGTTGAACAAGGAGTGATTACTATGCCAATTTGCCAGAATTGCCATAATAAGTGGAGTTTTAAACAAACCATCAACAAGTCTTTCACCTTGGATCCTTGGATGACTTGTCCCTACTGTGAAGAAAAACAATATCAAACCAAAAAATCAAGAATGAAAAGTAGTTTGTTAAACGCAATTATTTTATTACCACTGCTGATTAACATTTTCTTTGATATTCCAGGAGTTTTCTTGCTGGGTTTATTTCCTGTTGTATTTCTTATAGTTATGTCTCTTTACCCGTTTATAGTGGAGTTAAGCAGCAGGGAAGAGCATATTAATTTTTTTGAAAAGTAAGCGTCCTTCTTGATTAGGGCTATAAGGAATTCGCTCTTGTATAACGAATGCTAGGTTGCTAAAAAGATTGGATAGGGGCATGAAGAAGGTACAATGAGTACACATAAACTTTTAAACTTAATTGGACTATTATCTATAGTATCAGTAATAATTTATTTCATGGCTTATGCCAATGATTATAGTAAAGATGAAGTCATTTCAGGATTGATTTTTTACGTTGCAGCGACTATTATTTATATATTATTTGTGTATCTTTATCATTCTCCGACAGAAAACTCCCTCTTCAATTGTGCGAAGGGCTTCAGCCCAGCAATAAGGGGGAGATGAATGTCGGTTGGCGATAGCCAAAACACCTACTTCATGATATAATCAGAACAAACGTTCCTGTGAAGTGGGTGGGTTTCATGTTCGTCAAAAAAGCTTTTAAGTTTCGCATATACCCCAATCGAAGACAAATCGAGCTAATTAACAAGACGATTGGTTGCTCCAGGTTTGTGTTCAATTTCTTCCTTGCAAAACAGAAGCAAAAAGATGCCTACTGGTTCATAATAGAAGAAATGGTACAAAACGGCCAGCTGCCTTCTAATAATTGGAAAGGTGCGTTTTTCAATAAATATGACACGATAAAGGCTGTTCGCCAGTTAAAAGAACATTACCCTTTTTTAAAGGAAGTGGACAGTATTTCCCTTCAAAAGTCTGTTGAGAATCTGACTGATGCTTACCAACGGTATTACAGAAAACAAAATAAAGCGCCTCAATTCAAAAGCAAAAAGAATAAGGTCCAGTCGTATACCACCAAACAAACCAATGGGAATATCGCTGTTTTGGATAACCACATCAAGTTGCCTAAACTTGGTCTCATGCGGCTTGCCAAAAGTCGTGAAATCAAAGGGCGAATTATCAATGCCACAGTCCGACGTAACCCGAGCGGAAAGTACTTTGTGTCTGTTCTTGCGGAAGTGGAGATTGCGCCATTACCGCAGACTAACTCCAATACGGGTGTTGACCTGGGATTGAAAGACTTCGCTGTTCTGTCGGATGGAACTATCTACAAAAACAATCGTTACTACAAGTCCCTGGAGCTAAATTGGTAAGAGCTCAACAAGTGCTCGCAAGACGTGTAGTGGGTTCCGGCAATTGGAACAAACAACGCATCAAGATAGCCTGCATTCATGAGAAAATTGCAAACAAGCGCGAAGATTTCCTGCATAAGACCTCTACCGCTATCATTAAGAACCACGATGTGATTGGAATCGAGCGTCTGCAGGTATCGAATATGATGAAAAACAAGAAAAGCGCTCCATCCATTGCTGATGTTTCCTGGTATCAATTCAAAGTCATGTTGACATATAAAGCTAAATGGTACGGCAAGACTGTTGTGGAAGTGAGTAAAACCTTTCCCAGTTCGCAGCTGTGTTCGAGTTGCGGGTATCAAAACAAAGCCGTTAAAGACCTGCGTGTGCGTGAGTGGACCTGTGTATGTGGTGCACATCACCAGCGAGATATCAACGCAGGATTAAACCTTAAAAACGAAGCGATAAGACTTCTAACCGCAGGAACTGCGGGGATAGCCTAATCCATAACGGGCGGTTACGCCTGTGTTCTTAGGAATCCCCCACCTCAATCAGACCGTAAGGCCGATAAGTGGCGGGTAGTTCAACACAAAAGCAAACTAGGGCGAAAACTCGTATTATATGGGATTGGTATAATTACGGTAATTCCAGTTTTTCTTCTCCTAAGATGATGAAATAAACAAAGCTTTCTGGCATTGACGGGCGCACTTATCGAACAAGGGGGTGCTGGACGTTTCTATATAATGGCAATTTGTCGAGGGAAATGTGCTGATTTTGAATCAAATAAGAGGGAGTGAATTCGTTGGAATATAAACAGAGGGATGATTGTTTTATCGCCTACAGCACTGAAAATTTGCTTTATGCGTTAAAGAGTGAAGAAGATTATATTATAATCCACGAAGATTTTAAAAAAGAATTCGAGCAAAATACGCAACTGCCACTTACGGAAAAAGAAGAAATGGCAGCTCAACTAGGATTTCGAGGCTGGGCAGGCATTTGGGTAGGATTATGTTTTCATATTATCAATTTTTTCAGCAAAGGAAGTAAGCAACAAAAGAAAATTGACAGTAAGATCCGCAAATACCATTTTAAAAAACAGAATGGACATGAATTTATATTGTATCTGCGTCAATTGGAATATTAGGCAAATACGAAGAAGGTATACCTCCTGATGGATCAGATTACAGAAGAAAGGTAGTATTTAATGAAAAATTATCGAAACTATTTAATAATAATGTTCACAGCACTATTCCTTATATTAGTAGCTTGCGGCAACTTATCTGAGGAATCTAGTACTAAATCAAACAACGGCAGTTCAACGCAACATGCAAATAGTGACCTCACCAATAAAGATGAAAATATAACGGAAAATACCGAAACAAATGACCAGGAGGACACTTCTGCAAATTTAACGGCCAGTGATGGTGACAGTGGAGTAAGTGAAACTAAAAAAGAAGAATATCTCAAGAAACTGAATGATATGGAACAATCAGATAAACACGCAGAGGCTAAAACAACAACAGCAGATATGGAGGAACAGGAGAAAGATAGATATGAAAAATGGGATAAAGCATTGAATGAAATCTATGGAGTATTAAAAGAACATCTTAGTACAGAACAGATGGATCAATTAAGAGAAGAACAACGGAATTGGGTAGAACATAGAGATATAGCTGCTAAAGAAGCATCGCTTAAATATGAAGGCGGTTCGATGGAATCATTAGAATATGTGGCTACGCAGGCAAGTATTACAAGAGAAAGATGCTATGAGTTAGTTGCGAATTATATGATGTAAATTTACCAAAACTATTAGTATTGATTTTCTATTAAACTATCATCCGGTAAGCGGGTGGCTGCTTAGTTAGGCTGAGGATGTGGACTTAAATGTTGGTTGAAAAGGAGGGATAGTTGATGAACAAAGGAGTTAAAATTACACTTTGGACTTTTTTTGGTGTTCTTATATTTTTAGTTGTTATTGGCATTGCAGGCTATTATGCTATCTAGCGCAGTATTGGTGTAAGAGCAGATAAAACTTCAAATTTGAACACCTATGAGCACCGTGAAATGGACTTCTCGGCGAAAAATTCATTCTTGACAAATAACACTATTCTGTAATACTATATACTGGTAATCAGTAATACTGAATATATGTGTTACAAAGTACTGAAAAATATAGTGAAATACAAATGGGGGGGTAAATTTGGAGGGTACCACAGAAATGCTGAAAGGGGTGCTTGAGGGTTGTGTACTAGAGATCATCAGCCATGGCGAAACCTACGGCTATGAAATCACTCAAAAGCTACGGGAACTTGGCTTCACTGATGTGGTTGAAGGCACAGTTTACGCAATTACCTTGAGGTTTGAGAAAAACAACCTGGTGAACATCAAAAAAAAGTCATCCACCAAGGGACCGCCTAGAAAGTTTTACACACTTACTGAAGTAGGTCATGAACATCTTGAAACTTTTTGGGATAACTGGGAGTTAATCTCCAGCAAAATTAATGAACTCAAAATCAACAGAAAATCAAAATGAAATCCAAAGGAGGAGTATGATGAATTTTATTGAAAAAATTATCGGAAGTCTGGATGACAATCGAGAATGGAAAGCTATGGAGGAGCGCGCGAAGGCACTACCACGTGAGTACAGCAAAGCGTACAACGCTATCAAAAAATATATGATGACCACGGGTGCTATTCCCTCAGACTGGAAGGATACAAGCCGTATCTTTGGCGGCATTCTAGATCTTTTCGAAGAAAGTGCCGCAGAAGGCAAGAAAGTATCTGATCTCACGGGTGGGAATGTGGCCGCTTTTTGCGACGAACTAGTAAAAGATGAGGAAACTTGGAAGGAAAAGTATCGCACGAAGTTGAACAATACGATTAATCACGACTAACGACGCATTCCCGATGGAAATAGCTTAGCACTGGGAAGGAAAACCTGAACCATTCGTGTTCAATTAATCTTATTAGTATGAATTGACATCCTCACTATTCAATTCTATTTTTTTAAGCCAGTATTAAGTATCACTGATTACCAGTGATACCGATTAGTGGAATATAAGTAATCTAGTTCCTTGGGCGCGCAAGTAGTCTTGAGGTACGTTTTATAAGGAGGAAAAAGTATGAGCAATATAGCAATATCTGTAAAGGGATTACAAAAATCATTTAGAGCCAATGAGGTCTTAAAAGGACTGGATTTTGAAGTTCAGCGTGGCGAAATCTTTGCACTGCTAGGCTCAAATGGAGCGGGGAAGACGACAACGGTTAATATTCTTTCGACGCTGATGAAGCCCGATAGCGGCAAAGTGGGTATTTGCGACTTTGATGTCCAGCATCAACCGGATCACGTTCGTCAGAGAATCAGTCTGACAGGACAGTTCGCAGCTTTAGATGGCGTGCTTACCGGACGGGAAAACCTGCTGATGATTGCTAAGTTACGAGGAGTTTCCAATCCCCATCAGATCGCAGACAACCTGCTAGCAAGATTTGGCCTAACAGATGCTGCCAATAGCCAGGCCGAGAAGTACTCCGGCGGGATGAAGCGACGGCTTGACATAGCCATGAGTCTGATCGGGAAACCAGCAGTTATTTTTCTTGACGAACCAACGACAGGGCTTGACCCTGGAGCACGGAATGAAGTCTGGGATATCGTCAAGGAGCTTGCCGATAATGGAACAACCATTTTTCTGACGACCCAATATCTTGAGGAAGCTGAACAACTTGCGGATCGTATCGCCATTTTACATGAGGGTAGGATTATTGCTAACGGTACGCTCTCTGAACTAAAGGGACTGTTCCCACCCGCAAAGGTAGAGTATATTGAAAAACAACCCACTTTGGAGGAAATATTCCTCGAAATTGTCGGTGAAAAGGAGGGTAAGTAAATGGAGGCAGTAAAGAGACGTTATTTTAGTAATTTAGGTGTAATGCTTGGACGTTCTATGCGCCATATAACCCGTAGTATGGACACAATCATCTCGGTCACCATTATGCCGGTCGCACTTCTGTTGTTGTTCGTCTATGTGTTCGGTGGCGCCATTCAAACCGGAACAGATAACTATGTGAATTATCTTTTGCCTGGCATACTACTTATTGCAATTGCTAGCGGAGTATCCTACACGGCTTTTCGCCTGTTCACAGATGTGCAACGGGGCATATTCGAAAGGTTTCACTCTATGCCAATTTCACGTTCCACCTTATTGTGGGGGCATGTGCTGACTTCTCTGTTATCGAACGCCGTATCGCTGGTTGTCATTATTCTTGTGGCAATCTTAATGGGATTTCGTTCGTCAGCGGGTATACTGCCGTGGTTTGCGGTAGCCGGAATACTTATGCTGTTTACCCTGGCTTTAACCTGGGGCGCGGTGATTGCTGGACTGTCCGCTAAATCAGTGGATGGCGCAAGCGCCTTTTCCTACCCAATTATTTTTCTGCCGTTTATCAGCTCAGCGTTTGTACCGACTAATTCGATGCCATCGATCGTCCGCGCCTTTGCAGAAAACCAGCCCGTGACCCCGATAGTCGAGGCCATACGTGCGCTGCTGTCAGGTCAGTCGGTGGGCAATGATATTTGGGTCGCTCTTATGTGGTGTGTCGGGATTACATTTATAGCCTATTTTATTGCAATCGGGGTGTATAAAAAGCGGGCGTGATTTTGTTAAGGAAGGAAGCAGCAGTTACACTAACTGCTGCTTTATCCGCTTATTTTATTAACATGATATTTTGGCCGTAGCTAATCTGTGTGAATACTATTTTGGCAGAAACTGATTCAATGCAGATGTCAAACGCACGCTGTTGTGGCAATAGTATTCTGTTAAAGTTGATCATGGCCACAGCAAGCGGTGCCTCCATCGCTCACCGTTACGCTGGTATTGTACCCGCATGTGTTTACGGTCTGGATCACCTTGCCAGAATTCAACTTCATCTGCAACTACAGCAAAAAGCTTCCAGTTGGGACTTATTGTTTTAGGCGTTTGATTTACCAAGTCTTTCGATTTATTCAGTTCCCTCTCTAAATCTTCTTGGTTATCCAATGTTTTACTCTGTTTTCCGATCAGTGCCATTGCCTGAGCAGCACTCGACCTTTTCAAAAAATCCTCTGTGTTTCTCTCTTTAGTCATTTCGGAAGCGACTCCACGTATACGTACCTGCCTGCCTATTTCAGACCAATGAAAAGTTAAGGCGACATTCTGATTTACGTGCAGCTGTTCTCCTTTTCGGCTTGCCAGTGATGTTGCAAAATACCACCTGTCACGGGTTACATCTTTCAAAATTAATACTCTGGCGTCGGGAGCACCATCTGCATCGACAGTGGATAGTGTCATCGCATGGGGTTCGTGAACACCTTCTTCTATAGCCATGTTCAGCCATTGCAAAAACAAATCTGATGGGTTGTTCGTTATCTCGTCTGGATGAAAATCCGGTAACGGACCAGCCAATGACTTTAAATTGCTTAATAAATCCTTTGCTTTCTTCATATTCTTACTCCTTTCATTATGAATCTAGCATCTTAATTTAATATAAAAGAATTAATATCTTTAATCAACTTTATCATTATTTCAAAGGTGGATAGCAGCAGTATTGCTAATGTTTCTTATGTAATCAAATATAAGAACCCTAATCTGAAGCAATAGGGCCAGAAAATTGAGCAATCGAGAAGAAATTCTTCGCAATAGTATGTGATATACTTAAGAAAATATAAGGGTATAATAAGTTTTATCCACCTAAAAATGAATGCGTTAACAGGCGCATTCCCGGAGTAAGGGGTATGGTTTAATAACCGATATTTGCATGAACTACAAAAGAGTGAAAACAAAAAGAATGATAACTAAAAAATTACTGGAGGGACCAAAATGTTAACCCAAGTTGAAATAATCCATACTTACAATGCTCCACGTGAACTAGTGTTTAAGTCATTTACAGAATCAGAGCATTTACAGAACTGGTGGGGGCCGAAAGATTGGACGTTTCATGTTACAAAAGCAGATTTTCGTCCGGGAGGTGTCTTTCATTACAGTCAAAAACCTGCTAATGGTGATGAAATGTGGGTTAAATTTATATACAATGAAATGATTGTACCAGAGAGAGTCGTTTACACCAGTTACTTTTCTGATGAGGAAGGAAACCTTGTGCGTGCACCTTTTAACGAAAGCTGGCCATTGGAAACATTGAATACACTGACGTTCACTGAAAATGGGGATAAAACAACCCTTACAGCGATAGTAGCACCTGCTGCATCAGCAACTGAAGAGGAACTGAAGACCTTTGGAGAATCACAAGTTATGGTTCATGAAGGATTTTTAGGAACCTTCAATCAATTAGAAGATTATTTGTCAAAGGAATCAAAATAATCCGGACCATGCAAGAAAATCACCGACTAAATTAGCGGTGGTTTTTTTGAGGTGGAGAATATAAGGTGCCTGCGTCTAAATTTTATATAAGGGCATTTTTGTTAAGAAAAAGGATTATAAAGCAAACGAAAAGAAGTAATTATGATAAGCAAACAGAAAGGAGTATATTTTATGAGTGAGGATATTAGCGTAAATCTTCCCAAGATTGTCACGCATGATGAATGGCTTGCGGCTCGTCAGAAGTTATTAACAAAGGAGAAGGAGATTACTCGCAAGCAGGATGAGTTGAGTGCTGAGCGTCGCAGGATGCCTATGGTTGAAATCGATAAAAATTATATTTTTCAAGGGCCAAATGGCGAAGTAAGTTTACTTGATTTATTTAAGGATTGTCGCCAGCTTATTGTCTATCATTTTATGTTTGATCCGACTTGGGATGAGGGTTGCGAGGGCTGCTCCATGATTGTTGATAGCATGGGACACCTTTCTCATCTGTATGCTCGTGGTACTTCTTTAGTTTTGGTGTCCCAGGCACCTTTGAGCAAAATCGAACCTTTTAAAGAACGTATGGGTTGGGGGATACCGTGGTTTTCTTCTTTTGAAAGCGAATTTAATTATGATTTTGAGGCTACATCAAAGGATGGCGCACAGCGTCAACACCAGGGCTTGAGTGTTTTTCTGCGTGATGGGGACCGTGTCTTTCACACGTATTCTACGTATTTACGAGGTCTCGATAAACTCTTTAGTCCTTTTAACTACCTTGACCTAACCCCATTTGGCCGTCAAGAAACTTGGGAAAACGCGCCCCAAGGCTGGCCGCAATCTCCCCCGTATGAATGGTGGCGTCTCCATGACGCATACGGTTACACTGAAGTTCCAGGTTCATGTTGTCATTCAAGAAGCATCACTCGTAAATAGTTGTATTTTCGGTTTAGTGCAACAAGGGTATTTATTCAAGTGGAACAAATAAACCTTATTTTAAAAGTGTAAGATAACGGTCAAGGCATTAAGGAAAAAAAGTTACCATACATTTTTAATTCATTTTTTCGTGGCGGAAACTGTTTCTGGATCTTAGTTTAATGGAGCAACAGAACGACGGATTTCTGACAGGGAGGGGCAATGATGAATCTCGAAGATGAGTATTTAAATGTTGTTCAAGAAAGGTTTAAAAGTGTCAAAGACCTCGGGGATAAGGCAATAAGTCAGTTATCAAACGATGAAATCCATTGGAATTTAAATGATGCTTCAAATAGTGTCGCTGTTATAGCTAAACACTTAAGTGGTAATATGGTGTCCAGATGGTCTGATTTTTTAACATCGGATGGTGAAAAGTCATACAGGAAACGTGATCAGGAATTTGAGAATGATATATCGTCAAAACAGGAATTGATAGCAGTTTGGGAAAAGGGTTGGAACACTCTTTTTAAAACATTAAATGGGCTAGAGGGTCAGGATTTGTTGAAAAGTGTGTTCATTCGTGGTGAAAGTCATACGGCATTAGAGGCTCTTGAAAGGCAATTGGCACACTATGCCTACCATATAGGGCAAATCGTTTATATTGGTAAACAATTAAAAGGTGAGAATTGGGAAACGCTCAGTATCCCTAAAGGAAAATCAGAAGAATATTTACAACAAATGCTGAAAAGAAATCAGAAATAAAAAAGGGTTAGCCCTTATTTTCACGAATAGGATTATGAGATATTCTAGTAATAATAAATAGGAAAGGGGATTAAAAATGGATGTAAGATTTCCAATTGGGGAATTACAAGTTCCAAATAAGGTAACATTAGAAAATATTCAACAATGGCTAAAGGAGATTGAAACGTACACGATCCGGCTAAGAGAAACTGTTGCCCCATTAAGTGATGAGGAATTAAGCAGCACATATCGTGATGGTAGCTGGACAGTTCGTCAGCTTGTTCATCACATTGCAGATTCACAGTTGAACATGTATCAACGATTGAAGCTTGCTTTAACAGATGAGAATCCAACAGTACCAGCCTTTGATCAAGATAAGTGGGCAATTCACCCGGATACAGAGCTTCCCGTAGAAAGTTCTATTAAAATGCTGGAAGGTATAAATGAGCGCATCGTATCTTTAGGATCAAGTTTAACGGAAGACCAATTAGATCGAGTTTTTACTCACCCGAAAAACGGGAAAATAACAGTTGCAGCAAAAGTTGCAAAATTAGCTTGGCACGAAGAGCACCACTTAGCCCATATAAAAATCGCATTATCAAAATAGCAAACTATTTATGGAATTGGTTTATCGAACTTCGATAAGCCGTTTTTTTTTAAAATAAGGAATAATGAAAGCAGTTTTACTTAACTAAAAGGCGCGATAATCGTAAAGGATTTTTATTAAAAATTTCCTCGTATGTTCGTTTCCGATGTCACAAATCAGAGTCTTACATTGTTATATGTATGAAACTTATAAAGGAGTTGAGTAATAATGGACGACTTGACATGTATAATTATCGGAGGCGGTTATGCAGGGCTTAAAGCACTCAAACAAATACAGGAAACAACCCGGGACATGGCAAACGGACGGCGGATTCGGTTTGTGCTGGTCGACAAGCAGCCCGGTCATCTGCGCAAATTGAGGTTATTTAAGCCAACTACGGTCGAGGAAGAAATTATGATTCCTTGGGATGATTTAATTATAGGAGAATTTGAATTTGTGCAAGGTACAGTTACATCAGTGGATAGTGAAGAAAAGCGGGTTCAATATGTGGATGTGCAAGGAAATAATGCCCGTATAGATTATGATCTTTTAGTCGTGGCGGTTGGCAGCACCGTTCGTCGACCAGAAACCGACCAAGGTGGGATTGCCTTGATCGATCCGCAATCCGCGGCAGACATCCGGGAACGCTGGCATGTCAATTTACGAAAGGCAGCTGACGAGACGAATCCTGAAGTACAAAAGCGCCTAATGACAATCTCGGTTGCTGGAGCGGGCATCAGTGGCATCGAGACGTCTGCAGAGCTGGCACTCTCTATGCAGAAGGAAGCAGCTGCGCTAGGGTTGAATTCGTCCAATGTTTCCGTATATTTACTGAATTTACAGGAACGCCTGCTCCCAGGAGTGTCGGAGAAATTTAGGCGGAAGTTGGATCAGGAGCTAAGCAAATGTGGAGTGACCGTACTTCACAATCGTAAGGCGATGCGGGAGGAAACAGGAGAGGTGACGCTAAATGATGGCGATTCACTGAAAGTTGGCCTATTGATATGGATGATTGGTCTGATACCGAATCCAGCCCTGCGCGGCATGGGCTTACCGCTTACACCTGATGGTCAGGTGCTGGTAGATGAAAGTTATCGTGTCCAAGGGGCGCCGGGGGTATACAGTATTGGCGACTGTGCGAGAATTGTCGACCCGAAAACCGACAAGGCGGAACAGAAGACGTGCTTTGAAGCTGGGATACAAGGGATTCGATTGGGGAAGATTGTGAGTGCCGATTTGGAGGGTCAACTTGCACCGATTCACAAAGCATCAAAATCAAATATGGATATCTATAATATTGGTCTGGGTCAAAAAGGGGTGTTTTGGATACGCAAATGGGGAATTGATATGGTGATGACAGGAAAGACTCCAGGGAAGCTCAAGAAGCTGGTAGAGGATAAAGCCAGTTACCTTCGATAAGATGCAATAGTTATAACATTCAAGACAGGAGGGACAGTGAGATGGAAGAACTATACGACCAATATAAAGCGTTACTGTTTACGCTGGCATATCAGTTGACAGGGTCTGTTGCAGACGCGGAGGATGCAGTACAGGACGTATTTTTTAAGGCGTACGAAGCTCATGTCGAACATTTAGACGAGCCAAAAGCGTATTTGTGTAAAATGGTGACCAATCGCTGTCTCAATCTGCAGAAGTCGGCACGAAAGAAGAGGGAAGCATACGTCGGTCCGTGGCTTCCTGAACCGATTCGGATGCAAGAATCAGATACACTTGAGTTGACGGTCGTCCGCCGCGATTTGCTGTCTTATGCTATGCTCGTACTATTGGAGAGGCTAACACCTACAGAGCGGGTAGTTTTTGTCTTGCGTGAGGCGTTGGGATTCGATTATCTCGAAATAGCCGAACTGCTCGGCAAGAGAGGGGCGAATTGCCGCAAGCTGATGAGCCGGGCGAGAAACAAGATGGGAATATCAGAGGAAGAGACAGTCGCGACCGAAGCGGAAGAATTGGAATGGGTTAACCGGTTCCTTACCTCCCTTGAACAAGGCGACGTGGATCATCTACTGTCTCTGTTGACTGAAGACGTCATGCTCGTCACTGACGGAGGAGGAAAAGTAAAAGCATTCAGGCATCCAGTACAAAAGCGTGATCTCGTAGCTCGATTCCTGGCTGCTGCGCTTGAAGGCATGGCTCCCTTTTATCAGGAAAGACTTCACTATGAAATTACTTCTTTGAATGGTGAGACCAGTATAGTGCTCCGTTCTGGTGAAGAAACAGTGGCCACTATATGTTTACAACTTCGGCGCGGAAAGTTTGCAAGAATTTATGTTGTACGGAACCCGGATAAGCTTACTCGAGTTTAGGGTAGTCGCTTACAATCCATAGAAAAAACTGTTGGAAAGATGTTTACTTCTACCCATTCAAGCTGCGAGTCACTAATGACTTCTGTTCTTTCTTGTTAAATACTTCACATATCACCGAAATGTGCATAAATGACTTTTATATGTTAAGCAATCCATGAGAAATCAACATTACTTTGATATAATTGAGACAGCTAATCAATAAAACAAGGACGGGAGGGTGTAACATGACCAAACATAAGATCTATACAATGAGTGTTGCAAGTGTCTATCCCCATTATATTACGAAGGCGGAGAAAAAAGGACGTACGAAAGCAGAAGTCGATGAAATTATCCGTTGGTTGACTGGATATAGCCAGGAAGCGTTAGAAGCGCAATTGGAAAAACAATCAGACTTTGAAACCTTCTTTGCGGAAGCACCCCAACTTAATTCTTCTCGGACGTTGATCAAAGGTGTAATATGCGGTGTCCGAGTGGAAGACATCGAAGAACCAACGATGCAGGAAATTCGCTATTTGGATAAGCTGATTGATGAGTTAGCAAAGGGAAAAGCGATGGAGAAAATTTTGCGGAAGTAATAACTATAACTAGAAACACTGGTTCTGTATATAAAATAATAGAATTGGTGTTTTGTTGCAAAATGGATGCGAAATCGTCCAGATTGTTGAATAAACACCTATGACTGTGTAAATGACAATCTTAAGATAAGAAAGATAAATTTTCTCACAATCAACAAAACGTTTAAAAATCCTAATTAATTGTGTATGTTTGAATTAGGAGATTATCCGCTTAAAAGGAGAGAATTTTCTTGGCAAAATGGGACAATATGCTAGCTATTGTATGGCTATTAAGATCAAGAAACAGTATGACGGCGGAACAACTTTCGGAGAGATTGGAAATTAGTGTTCGGACGATTTATCGCTATATTGACGCACTTTGTGCAAGCGGGGTGCCTATTGTAGCTGACCCGGGACATGACGGGGGTTATCATTTGCCGAAAAGTTTTCGGGAAGCACCGCTGTTTTTTAATCTTCATGAATTGAAAAGTCTGTTTCACGCCGCCTCATTTGCACGGGGAGCAGGGTATCCGTATGAAGAGGATTTAAGCCATGCCCTTGAAAAAATCCAACAGAATTTGAACTACAAACAGAAGGCTTATTTGGATCGCCACATGAGTGGTTTTGATGTCATGTTCTCACAACATAATGAATTGATGCACCGCTTGCTTAAGCAGCTTGAACAAACCGTGGCAGAGGGTCAAACCATTGATGTGTTCTATGATAAACGAAAGGGAGAAGGGCCTGTTGAACGTCGGATTGATCCATATGGCTTGGTGTACCGGCAAAATTATTGGTATGTAGTTGCATTCTGTCATTTGAGACAGGAGTTGCGTACGTTTCGCATAGATCGGATTAGCTACCTTTCATATTCTGGTTTATTTTTTGAACGACCATCCGATTTTTCGGCGAGCAAGTATTTACAAAATCAGTGGAGCTTTGATTGGGAAGCAAAAGAGCCAACTGCTATGGTCCATGTTCGGGGGAAACCTGAAGTTATGGATTATCTGTGCCAAATAATGCACCATTGCCTGACGGAACGAGTAGATGAAGAGGCCCATTTCAAAATCAATGTTGAATGGATGGAGAATAAATTCTCTGCATTCCTTCTTACGTTCGGAACAGGTATTCAAGTATTGGATCCACAGGCGTTGAGAAATAAGATGGCAGAAAAGGCCCGACAACTTGCAAACTATTATGAAACAAGTGAGCACCTTGACGGAGTGAAGAGGTAAGTAAGATTCCGAGTCACTTTTTAAAGTAAATAAATGGAGGTGATACCATGAATTATTACAGTACATTTATATTGATTTCTGATGATAGCCCTGTTCAGGCAAGTAAAATACCTGTATCTAACCGAAAAAAGAGGACAATCTCTGAAATTGAATATGCGCTGCTTCATGAGAATCCGGGCTACTATACGCAAGATGAGTTACAATTCGAGGTACATATGATACACAAAGGAATTCCAGAAGAAAACCGTGACAGGGAAGAGGTGCTTTTTTTACAGAAAAGTCGTGCTTGTATGCGAGCTTCTTCTCTACCGAAACGGTTTGGCTGGGGAATTTACTTTGATACGAATGGCAAGGCCGAAATGATTCCAGTTGAATCGGAGAAATATCAAGAGCTTAAACAGCAGGATCAAATTAAGAAGGTGAAGGCGATGAAGTCTAAAAAATAAAGTGCTATCGTTAATTATGGAATAGCCACGTCCAATGGGATTTTAGAAAGGAATAGTAAAAAAGCGCGGCAGTTAGTAACTCTTTGTAAAAATATAACATCCCCTGACAGCAATTGTCAGGGTTATTGTTTTATAATGATAATATTCTCGGAGAAAAGTGAATAAACAAGGAGGAATTTCAAATGAAACATCAAGCAATACTGTCATATGATTATCACCTTTGGGCAAACAACAAATTTTTTGGACATTTAAAAGAGCTACCTGACGAAATATATTCACAGGAAATTGAAAGTGTTTTTCCTTCAATTGCAGAAACGCTCTCCCACATTTACGTCACTGATACCATTTGGCTCGGTGTCATACTAGAAGATAATTTTGATCAAGTTCGGGCCTCCGGCGTTAAAGCTGCTGAGGCAACGAAAGGTAAAAATCTCGAGGACCTGGAAGACATGTTTAAAGAACTGTCTGAACGCTACAAAGCATTTTTTAACAGCGAAGATGATTTTGACAGACCCATGGTACTTGAACATCCACATTATGGTCGGTTGGAAACACAACTTTCCAATTTGGTCCAGCAAGTTGTCAATCACGGAACGTATCATCGTGGTAATCTTACAGCCATGATTCGCCAATTGGGGCACCCAAGCGTTCCAACCGATTATATCCTTTATCTGTATGATAAGAATGCTAAAAACTAGTTAATCCGCTGGAAAAGGGGTTCTTATGGAGGTGCTGACATGATAACGGTTTATAATTACGTACTGGATACGTTATCAGACTGGGAAATCTATACGATGCTTGGTGAAGACGAACGATAAGTGTGCAGTTGTTTTAATAGGGCGCGCTTTTATACCAAAGCGCGCCCCTTCTGGATGGTAAGAACGTAATTTAAGAAAGGCAGAAGAGGGATCGATAATGATTTATATAGCGCTATTGCGTGGTATTAACGTGGGTGGAAAGAATAAAATAAAGATGGCCGAATTGAGGAACGTTCTTGAGACGATAGGGCTTAACCGGGTTCAAACTTATATCCAAAGCGGTAATATTCTGTTCGAATCGAATGAGAAGGAAGAACCGTTACAGAAACAAATTGAAAAGAGAATTGAAGAAGGATTTGGCTATTCTATCAACGTTATTTTAAGAACAGCTACGGAATTGGAAAGGATCATCAGAAATTGTCCATTCTCAGAGAAATCCATATCTGAGGCTGAAGCATCTGCAGCTGGAGAAAGTTTATATGTTGCTTTATTGCCCAATCCACCGTCACAAGAAGGAATTAAACGATTAAGCAATTATAAAAATGAAAAAGAATCATATCAAATCGTAGGTCGGGAAATTTACCTCTTATTCCATCATAGTATTCGAAACTCCCATCTGGCCAGAAGTATTCAGAAATTAGGGATGCCTGTGACAGTACGTAACTGGAAAACGTTAAATAAGCTTGACACAATGGTAAATGAAAGGAATATTTGATCGTTAGAAGAGTGCTGCTCTGAGTATAGCGTTAATAGGCGAGAATAAACAATTAATCCATAGGTTTATTTTATACAAGGAACGAGATTTGAATAACAAGCAGAAAAGGGGAGCTTCCAATGCTTTTTAGTGGAGAAAGAGTTCGACTAAGGAAAATGTCCAGTGAAGATGCTTCTACTTACCATAGGTGGAGAAACGATATAGAGATTATGCATTTCGCTGACTCATCTTTGGATGTTTTTACGTATGCTGACACTGAAAAATTCGTTAAAAACATAACTGAATCTAATAATTCCAGAATATACATGATTGAGGAACTTGAAGCTAATAATCCGATCGGCATAACATCGCTTATTAATATTGATTATGGAAACCGTAACGCTGAATGTAATATAAGCATAGGGGATAAAAGTTACTGGGGTAAAGGTTTTGGGCAGGAATCTTTTCGTCTACTATTGGATTTTGCATTTAACGAGTTGAATCTGCACAAAGTGTATTTACGAGTATTTTCCTTCAATAAAGGGGCAATTAAATTATATCAAAAACTTGGATTTTATGAAGAAGGAGAATTAATAGAACAATTTTATCGGGATGGCTCTTGGCATAATGTTATTTTCATGGGTCTATTGAAAAGAAATTATAATAAGTGACAGATGGATGTTTTTTCATATACGGGTCCAAGAAATGGATTAACATATTGTTAGGTTAAAAAGGATACATTAAGTGAAAATATTGAAGTTGTAAAGGTACGGAAAAAATCTTAGCGTGCTATCATATTTGGCTTTCTTATAAAGTACATATCGTAGCCATTCCAAACAAACATATTTCCACGTTAACCCAATGGGTGTTGCGCAATAACGAACCTAGGAAAATAACAGGATTCTAAGCATCTACACTGGTAGATTATTTCAGGAGGGAAAATTGTTTAATTGAGCGCATTTCTATAAAAATAGTGCAGTATATAGTGTTGATTTCCTGGTGTATTAACCATATAATACATGTAAATGTGTGTTATTCAGTTAATACACTTTTGTTTTGGCAGATAAGAAAGCATAACATAAGTGCTACTAAGGCTTATCTATATTAGGGCTTGGCGATAAGCCAAGTTTTCTAAACATCGCCAAACGATACAGTAATTTCTTACTAAATAAATCGTTAGAGAAACTATAAATTGCAAAATATTTAAGTAGGGGTGATTTGTTGAAAAAGATCAAAGAGTATAAAGGGTATTGGAGTTTTGCGGTTTTTACAAGTATAGTTGGTTTAATTGTAGGGATTTTTTCAGTTATTTCCGATCATTTACCATATGTAGGTGAAGAGATGACCGTTTTTGAATTCTTCATTTCGTATTTAGCAGTAATGATTAATTCCCTACCCATGTGGTTTATACTGGCTATGCTAGTTGGCTATTTATTTGGGAGGAACATTAAGCAAGCTATTTTATTTGGTGCTATTTATACAATCACCGCTATTACGTTTTATTTCGTAATAGGCCACTTTTATACAGACGTACCAGTACCTGTTTCATTTAGTGAGCAAGCAGTCACATATATGATTTGGTACGGAGCCTCAGCTGTTGGAGGGAGCTTAGGCGGGGGTATAGGGTATTTATTTAAAATTAATCCATATGCTTTACTAATTTTACTTGCAGGTTTAATCTTTCAGTTGTTTTTATATGGTACAAGAAGTTGGTTTAATATTGTTGGTGCTGCACAGAATGTTACCTTCTGTTTAATAATAGTAAGCATCGTTATCTATTTACACCTCTCGAGAAAAAGAAAAGTGGAATAAAAGACTTCTTGAACATCGAGATTCAGATTCACCAATCTGACATGATTCAGTCAAAATTTTCATAGGATAGCTGATAGGCATGGCAGAATTGTTGTGTGTGATGTCGTTTAGCTGTATCGTAAAAGAGGAAGATGTAAGTAATGCAAAATTAGATGAAACAGGAGCTGATTAACTTGCTCGGGCAACGACTCAGACATACAAAGCGCTATCGTGAAATAATTAATGTACTAATGAAAAATGGATTCAGCCATTTCCTGTTCCGTGTTGGCCTGGCAGATAGAGGTTTTGCAGCAGGGCATGGAGCTGATGAGATCGATCGGAATATGAAAAACGTTGGGAAAAGGCTGCGGCATGCACTGCAGGATCTTGGTCCATCGTTCATTAAGCTCGGTCAGATTGCCAGTACACGCCATGATGCGCTGCCTCAGGAAATAATAGAAGAATTGGAAAAGCTCCAGGATCATGCACGGGTGATACCATACGAACATGTGCGGTCTACAATTGAATCAGAGCTTGAGGATGAGATCGGAAATCTGTTTGCAAACGTGGATTCCGATCCGCTTGCGACAGCCTCAATTGGACAAGTCCACACTGCTAAGCTTCTTAGTGGTGAGGATGTCGTGCTTAAGGTGCAGCGGCCGGGGCTGAAGTCCAAGATTGAAACCGATTTGGAAATTTTGCAGGGATTTGGCCGTATATTGGAGGAACGTACTGTCTGGGCAAAACGATACCGTCTCTGTGACATCATTGATGAACTCTCCAATTCGCTGAAAAATGAGCTGGATTACTTAATGGAAGGTCTTGGTGCCGGACGGATTTCCAAGCAATTTGAGGATGATGCGTATATAAAAGTCCCAGACGTTTACTGGGATTTTTCGACCAAACGGGTATTGACAATGGAAAAAATCGACGCCATCAAGATTTCCAGGATTGAAGAACTGGATGCCAATGGATATGACCGGGTTAAAATTGCTCGGCGCCTGGCAGATACAATGCTGCGGCAACTTTTCGAGAATGGTTTTTTCCATGCCGACCCTCACGCCGGCAATATTTATGTGTTGCCAAAAAACTCAATTGCATTTTTTGACTTTGGGGAAACCGGAATGATTAATAAAAAGACGCGACAGCACTTTGCATCGCTACTTGTCAACCTTCATCAAGGCAACACAAAATCGATGATCAAAACTTTTTCTAAGATGGACATTATCAGTGAAGAGACAGACACTGAGGCATTGAGGCGTGACCTGGAAGACCTGCATGTTCGCTATGAAAATATCAAAATGAAAGAACTTAGCCTAGGCAGGGTTATCCTGGAAATATTGAATGTCTCATATCACAACTACATAAAAATCCCAACAGAACTGGCGCTGATCAGCAAGGTAATCCTAACGCTTGAGGGGGTTCTCCGGCGGCTTGATCCGGAATTCAGTCTCATGCGGTCGGCAGAACCTTTTGCACAAAAACTGATGTGGCAGCGTTACCGTCCAAGAGAAATTATCCGAAATTCATTGGAAGAGATTGGGGAAGACATCGGTATTATTTCCGAATTGCCAAGTGATTTGAAGGAAGTAATGGACGTAATAAAAAAAGGCAAAATCGGGCTGGATATTAACGTGAAACGCGGCGACCAAATCATGCGCAGGGTGGACAAGATCAGTAACCGGCTGTCATTCAGTGTTCTGATGCTTGCCTTCAGTATTTTAATGGGCAGTCTAATTATCGGCTTAGCAATTGTCGGGCAGGACACCATCATCTGGAACCTGCCAATCATCGAAATCGGTGCAGTCATCGCAGCCCTCATGTTTGTACTGATGGTGATAACGATTATCCGGTCAGGACGGATGTGAAGAGGATCTAAGATTGAATGGAGTTGAAAGCGGGTAACACAAATTAACAAGTACTGTTATTGAGGAGGTCAAGAATGAAGCAGGCACTTACCGTTTTTCTAATTCTTGCTGTCTTGATGGTCACCTTTTTTGTAGTGATAGAATTTGTTTAGTTTAATGAAGAAGTGGGACGGACAAGGAACCTGTCCCTAATTGTCCCACAAAAGTAAGCTATGAATAGTAAAGTAGCAGGATCCAATAGTACTGGATCCTGCTACTTTAATGGATTACTCTGCGACGTCTGCCCATTTATATTCGTATGTTGCTCCGAATGGGTTGACGTGAATACCTTTTACTTTCGGTGAAATTAGTTGGGCTCTTGAGCTTTGATAAATTGGTGCAATTGCGGCATCCTCAAAGAGAATTTTTTCAGCCTTTAAGAAGTTTTCGTAGCGTGCAACATTATCAGTAGCCAATGTTGTTGCTGTTTCTTTGACTAATTTATCATATTTCGGATTGGAATAGCCCATCATATTGTTTCCGCTTTTAGTTGTCCAAAGGTTCATAAATGTGAATGGATCAAGGAAGTCAGGTCCCCATCTGGATACTTGAAGTTGATAATCCATCTTTGTATCTAAATCAAGACGTTGTTCTTTAGGTACTTGTTTTAAATTAATTTCTAATCCTGGCAGATTTGTAGATAGCTGATTTGCAAGATATTCTACCATCGTTTTTGTTGTCTTATCATCCCCAGTTAATAATTCTAACTCTATTGTATCTGTGCCAAGCTCTTCTAACCCTTTTTCCCACAATTTTTTTGCCTTTTCCAAATCATAGGTTACAAGGTCACCACTTACTTCGCGGAAATCTTCTCCGGATTCTGGAAGCGGTGTGAAATTTTTAGGTACCAGCCCGTTAGCAACGATGGACCCATTATTAAGAATTTCATCCACTAATGCTTGTTTATTAAAGGCTCTGCTGATTGCAGCCCGAATATTTCTGTTGGCAAGTGCTTCAGATGTTGTCTGGTTGAACTTTATAAAGTAAACAAAAGTATCCGGTGATACGACATAATCTTCGTGTGTACTATATTTATCAACAAGGTCAGCAGATAGGTTAATCCGGTCCATTGTGCCTGATTCGTATAAATCAACAGCAGTCTGTGGATCCTTTACTACTTTGAACTTCAATTTATCCATCTTAACTGCATCTGCGTCCCAATAATTATCATTTTTAACTAATTCCCATGAATCACTGGTACTTTCCCAATTTTCTAATGTATAAGGCCCGTTTGCTAATACTGTGTCAGAACTTGTGGCAAATTTATCTCCCTGTTCCTCTACAAATTCCTGGTTTAGCGGGAAGAAGGTACCAAAGGTTGTTAACGATTCAAAATATGGTGTTGGATTTTCCAGATTAACTACTAATGTATAGTCTCCATCAGCTTTTACACCTAGTTTTTCAACAGGAAGTTCTCCACTGCTTACTTTTGTGGCATTTTTAATTACGTTATTCATCATATATGGACCGTATTCAGATCCAGTATCTGGATTGACTGCACGGCGCCATGCATAAACAAAATCATGAGCGGTTACGGGATCACCATTTCCCCAAGTTGCATCTTCCCTTAATGTAAATGTCCATGTAAGTCCATCTTCACTAATTTCATGTCCCGTGGCAATGCCCTCTGTAATTTTTGCGTTCTCATCAAGTCGATATAGCCCTTCCGTGGTAGCTGCTAAAAAATTGAAGGAAGCTTCATCTGTTGCGATTGAAGGGTCCATGGTTGCGATGTTTACTTTGTTTGTAAAGTTTAATACTTTCTCTCCATTTTCTGTCGTCTCTGTTGCTGAGTCATTGGTATCCGCTGCGTCATTAGAGTCTTCTGAACACGCGGCCAATATACTTAATAATAGAGTCAGTACTGTGAATATAACCCATTTTTTTAAATTCATGTGAGCCCTCCTATGTTGTTTTTTGAAAATTATCCCTATTGAATTTAATGGAAACTTTACAACATTGTAATCCCGTTAACTTAGTTTGTAAAGAAAGAAATGATAGAATTTTATCGGAATTTGTAATTTTTTATAAAAGTAAGCCTTATCATAATGTTGTCTTGGACATCGTTTGTTAATGGTTCACTATATTTATATAATATCGAAAGAATTTAATGTGGAAAATGGGACAAGGAACCTGTCCCTAAATGTCCCAAAAAAACAAATTATTTGATAATTGTGTGATTATACAATATAATAATTGATAGTTACAAAATATTAGTAGGTTACAATAAGGAGGAATAGTGATGAATGACAAGGTAGTACTGATTACTGGTGGTGCTGGTGGTATTGGCAGAGCTACTGCACAGCTGTTTTTGGACAAGGGTGCAAAAGTGGTATTGGTCGACATAAATCAGGAGGCATTGGATAACGCTAAAAATGCTCTAAATGCTGAAGATGACCGTATCAAAGTGGTACAGGCTAACGTAACCGATGAAGATAATGTGAAGAATTATGTGAAACAAACAGTGGATACGTTTGGAAGGATAGACGTATTCTTTAATAATGCGGGTGTAAATGGGCCGTTTGAAATGATTAAGGACTTGGAGAAAGAAAAATTTGAACAGATAATGAATATTAATGTTATGGGGGTATTCCTTGGTCTGAAGCACGTAATAAGACAGATGGAGACGCAAGGTCATGGCAGTATTATAAACACTGCATCAAACGCAGCGTATATTGGCTCAGCAGGAATGGCTGGCTACATTGCTTCGAAGCATGGAGTAGCTGGGATCACAAAAACAGCTGCCCTTGAAGTTGCAGGCAATGGAATTCGTGTAAACGCGGTTGCGCCCGCAGCCATTGACACACAAATGCTTGCAGATATTCAGAATAATATTACACCAGGCGAACCGGAAAAATCTGGTGAAGCAATTAAACAAGGTATCCCCGCAGGACGCTTTGGTGCACCAGAAGAAGTTGCACAAATTGTTTTATTCCTTGCATCCGATAATGCATCGTTCGTAAATGGTTCACTATATAATGTGGATGGCGGTATGCAAGCAGATTAATTAAGAGATTCATAGAAGGGGATAGACTCAAATAGGGGTATATTCTTTTTTTCGATAATTAGTGCCTGTCACTTGAAACTATTGTTAAGTGACAGGTGTTTTTAGTCCGAGGAGAATTTGTTTATTATCCTCAATAAGAATCTTTGATATAATAGAGATAGTGTAATAAGGTTTTTCATGGGTGGTGGCTCACTTTCCCTGTAAAGGGGGTGATGCCTATGACATTTTTTGAGACCATGTTTCTCATGATCTCGTTCGGAACGTTAATTGTTGCGATAATGTCAAACAAAAAATAACCACCCTGAGCCTGAGCAAGCGTTTAGGGTAGTTATTTCTTAACTCTTTACGTGAGCCGCCCCTTTGAAGGGCTATTACACGTAGACTGAATGGTGTTAGCGCACCGTTCAGTCTTTATTAATGTATGACTTTCTATTTATAGTATACCCTATTTTAATTAAATGTTAAACATCTTCTAAGTTTTTAACGTTATGAGTATACAAGGATTCAATAAATTAAATGCAACAAGAGCTTTCAGATGTTTCGTGTGCTCTAGTTGTATTTAATGACCTGGTTGTGTAGCTATAAATGGAGCAAAATGTAAAAATAAGTAATAATCGTTAGGTATTATTCTTTCTACTTACATTATACCATTATTTACAAATTATTTATAGACTACTCTTTTTGTAATTCCCCTATTATACTGGTATATACAAATCTAAAATACAAGGGGTGTATAAGTATGAATGACAAAAAAGATGTTTTAGATAATGGTCCTTTTTTTCATGGTACTAAAGCAGAACTAAAAATTGGGGATCTATTAGAGCCACAGTACTTATCAAATCACCAAGATAAAAAATCTAACCATATTTATTTTACTGCAACATTGGATGCTGCTAAATGGGGTGCTGAATTAGCAAGATCTGGATCAAAAGAAAGAATTTATATTGTAGAACCATTAAGTGATTTTGAAAATGATCCGAATGTAACTGACAAAAAATTTCCTGGAAACCCAACACGTTCGTATAGGTCTAAATCTCCTTTGAAAATAATAGCTGAATTAAGTTCATGGGAAAGACATTCCGATGAAGAAATAAATCATATGCTTGCATCTCTAAAAAAGTTAACTGAAGAAGGAAAAAATGTAATATACGATTAATACTTAAAATCTATAAAGTCATGATCTTCAAAATATAGACAAATAAAATCGAACTCCCCAGCCTTTCAATTCTTGAGGAGCTCCTTTTCTAATACCATTATGTTATTTTTGCCATGAAATTACCTGATAAAAGAGCAATTGTTTTTCAATACCATTGGTACACATTTGAGGTATGCAAAATGGATTGTCCTATCACTAGACAATCCACTTTTGTTAGCAGTAAGAAAGTATAACTGCTTTCTTACTGCATAAGTGCAACTAAGGCAATTCGCCCAAAGGCTTGGCGAATGCCAAGTTTTCTAATTGTATATGAAATTATAAAATTTAAGTGCTGTGGGTAACTAGGCTTCTGAATCAGCGACGTCCAGCTCCGACGTACAGGACGTACTAGTGCCGGTGACGCCACAGGACGTGGCGTTCTCACCGGCCAGCGCCTAGCGCCTAGTGGACTTCCCTCCCCGTGTCTACGATAAGTCAACATCGAATCGCTTACGCTCTTCGTGTATCCTTTATCTCACACGGGAAAAGGAAGATCGACTAACACCGCCGCTTTGCGCGGCAACGTCGACCCACCCGCAGCGCTGAGCGCAGTCCATACGGCGCTGAACAGGCGCTTGCGCTTTTGTTATTAATTCTTAAACTCTAATGTTTCATTAATGTCTGTTGATTTAGAACCTTGCTTGGTCATGCGTTTATAGTAAAAGGCAATTTTCTTTATGTAATTTCCTCCTTCCCAATATTCGGCTGCTTCCACATTTACCTTTATCAAAATAACATTAGGATCATCATAAGAAGATTGCATTATTTTCTCGTATATTTTGCTCCACAATTCCTTTTTCTTGCCTAAATCTTCAACGATTTCCGCTCTACCACGGACGGAAACATAGGATTTACCTACATATGCTACATTAACATCTTGATTATGTAATATTTCATCATATTTATTCGTCTCTTTCTTAGTGAAAAACCACAAGTCACCATCAAACTCTACTTCTTGTGTTTTCATAGGACGAGAAACCAGCCCTTCTTCAGTAACTGTAGTCAGCATGGCCGTGTCTACATCTTTAATTATCTCTCTTAATGTTTCAATATCATCTTGTTTCATGTTGTTAGACATTTTATCACTCCTTCAAGGGTATAGTGCCCTATATACCAACTTTTATCCAGCTATAAAAGAGTAAATGCTTGTTACATCATCATAAAATTAAAAAGGAAGGACCATTAATAATAGTCACTCCCTTTAAACCTTACTCCTCATCTAAAATTGCATCGAATGCCTTTGATACTCTATCAAATTCCTCGTCGGATTCAATTGCTGATAAATCATTGTCATCGTCTATTTTGAGGAAGAAGAGATCAATGTCATCATCACTTTCTGCTTGTAAATCCTGTACAAAGCTGACAGCCACATAGTCAGTATCTTTTAATGTAACCTTTGCCAGTACTTCAACTGATTGTTCTTCTTCTGTCTCATCACTTATTGTAAACACTTCGCCAACTTCAATTTCGCCCATATTATTACTCCTCCTCATGCTTGTTCCTATTCATTATTTTCTCTTTAAGTATGAAATTAATACTATCTTTTGTAAAATGAAACATAGTCAACACCTAATTCGTAGCTAAAGTAACAGCATAAAACTAGGAGGATTTTTGATGGGGGAGTCAATTTATTTTAAAGATAACTTTTTTTCAAAGGGAACAACGGAAATTTTTAATGGTGAGCAGGAGATAGTCGGGTCACTTGATTTAAAAAGTGCTTTCTCCTCAAGTGTCGCTATTCTCGACGTTGATGGGAATATTGTAGTGACGGGTTCTTCCCCTTTTTTCTCAAGAGGCTGGATTGTGAAGGACAAAAGTGAGCAGGAACTTGGGAAACTAAAGCAGCGTTTTGCCTTGTTTTCCAAGAAGTTTGTCTATCATTCCTATGATCATGGTGAGTATGAGATTAAATCAGAGGCGTTTTCCAAGGAGTATGACATTCTTGATCAGGATGAAAATCTGGTTGCTACATTCAAGAAGGTCAGTGGTTTCTTTCAATCACCTGCATATGTGTTAAGCAATAATTCATCTTTGTTAGCCAAGGAAGAATTAATAGCGGTTGTGATGGGAGTTAATCTGATTATTAAACAGAATAATTCTGCAGGAGCAGGTGGTGGAGCAGGAGGTTCTTAGTAAAGGAATAATGAAGATAGGCAGAGTACCTTAGGAGGTGCTCTGTTTTTTATTTCCAAAATCCTGGATAAGTTTAAGCCTGCATGAAAGAAACTTCTTATTCATAAAATTATATAAGTTCTTTTCCTGTCCATGTTCAGTCGAACGATAAGGAGGTAAATATGTCTAAAGACATACTAATATGCAGATGTGAAGAAGTTATGTTAAGTGAACTGAAAGCAGGCATAAATGAAGGATTAACAACAGCGAAGGCATTAAAGCTGAAAACAAGAGCTGGAATGGGGATATGTCAGGGAAAAACGTGCCGTCCGCTCATCGAACAGATTGTTGCTCACTATACTGACAAGGAAATACCAGATGGTTCGGACTTAACCTTTACTTATCCTGTACGACCTTTAAGTCTGGCTGAACTAGCCGGTGAGAGAAAGGGTGTTGAATGATGCGAATTACGGACCATCCGATTCTCGAAGATATGGAAAAGAGACCGGTAACGATTACATTCAATGGGGTGGATTACCAGGCATATGAAGGGGAGTCGATTGCGGCTGCGTTACTTGCTAATCATATTCGTGTACTGCGGTATTCAGAAAAAAATAGAGAGCCACGCGGTATATACTGTGGAATCGGTCACTGTTATGAATGTCGTGTAACGGTTGATGGAAAACGAAGTGTGCGATCATGTATCACAAATGTACGGGATCAGATGTGTATTGAATCGCAGGATGGGGATGACTCATGAAGTACGATCTGATTGTTATTGGTGCAGGACCTGCAGGGATGAGCGCGGCAATCAAAGCTGCGTCATACGGTGCAAAGGTAGCGATAATTGATGAAAATCCATCTGCAGGTGGTAAATTGTTAGGCCAGCTGCATAAAGAACCAAAAAGTGGTTGGTGGCATGGCGGAAAAACTGCCCGGAAAATGGAAACAAATTTGCGTCAGACAGGAGTTACCTGTTTTCAGGGCAAAGAGGTGTGGGCAATCTACCCACGCTGGAAGGTGTTTATGAACAACGGAGAAGAACTTCAATCGGAATATATTTTAATTGCTTCAGGAGCTGCTGAAAAAGCAATTCCAATTCCCGGGTGGACGTTACCGGGAGCAATGGCAGTCGGGGCTGCTCAGACTTTAACAAACTACCATCGTGTAAAGCCTGGCAGAAAAATAGCGATTATCGGCGTAGACCCTCTTTCCTTATCAGTAGCGCATCAATTAAAAATGGCTGGGGTTCATGTGGTCGGGATATTTCTTCCACCCGACAGTGTGTTTTCAAAAGACAAGTCATCACCAAGCAAGATGATCAGTTATTTATCCAGTATGGCACACGCCGCACCTAACTTATTCTTCAAGATGGCTGGGAATCTGGCAAAATATCCATTTATCCAACATGTGGGGGCTAAATTTTATCCACGGTTTGGAATGAAGATTTGGGGGATCCCTCTTTATTTAAGAAAAACAGTCTTAGAAATTGGCGGTGCTGTACAGGTGGAGCATATCAAGGTAATCCCAGTAAGTCAGGAAGGTATTCCTAATGAGGATCGTGTCAAGACAGTTGATGTAGATTGTGTCTGTATTTCAGGAGGCCTGTATCCACTTATGGAATTAGCGGGTGCAGCTGGGTGCGAATCCGTGTACATCGAGGAACTAGGTGGTCATATTCCGTTACATAGCCCAGAGATGGAAACAACCCAACCCGGAATTTATGTAGCCGGCAATATTACCGGAATTGAGAGCGCGAAGGTTGCGATGGAGCAGGGTGACCTTGTTGGAACAACAGTTGCCGCAAAACTTGGACTGGTCAGCTGTAATTTAATAGACGAAGCACAGGAAAATGTAATACAGGCAAGGGAAAATGCGGTAATAACGTTTCAGCAGAATATAGCAGCAGGCAGGGAAAAGTCACAACAATATTGGAAGGAATACAATTCTAAAGGGGTGAAGCTATATGCAGACAGCTGATGCTGTCGTAATTGGCGGAGGTGTGATTGGCACGTCGATTGCATACCGGTTGGCAGAGCACCGAAAAGTGGTTTTAATTGAAAAAGGTGAAATAGGGGCACAAACCTCTGGATCTTGTGATAAGGCAATTTTCCTGCAATCAAAGAAACCCGGTTTTCCTATTAAACTAGCAAATGCTAGCAGAACGATTTACGAGAATTTAGAAGATGAACTGGAAGCTTCGATTGAGTTCAAGAAAGATGGCGGGATGATCGTCATCGAAAAGGAATCACATTTACCCTTCATGAAGGATTTTATCAATAAGCAAAACAAGGCTGGAATTGATGTGAAGTTGTTGGACAGGAAAGAATCACTTGCATGGCAGCCGAGTTTATCATCGCATATTGCTGGTTCTGCTTACAACAAGGAGGATGCCGAGGTGAATCCACTTCTATTAAGCCAAGGATTCGCAGAGGCATCAAAGCGAAAGGGAGTTGAAATTCAAACACATACTGAAGTGACCGATATTGCTGTAAATCAAGGGAAAGTAGTAGGTGTACAAACAGATAAGGGATACATTGCAACGGAGCTTGTGGTTAATGCAGCGGGCCCTTTTGCTCCTAAAATAGCAGAAATGGCCGAAATTGGACTAACCATTATGCCCCGGCGTGGTGCAATTCTAATTTCGGAAAAAGTAAAACCATTAATTCATGGAAATATTTTATGTTCACAGTATATTGCCGCCAAGCATCTGGAAGAAAGTAATTCAAATGATCCGCCATATGGAATTGGGCTTTCTCTTGGGCAGACGGAAAGTGGAAATCTGCTGATCGGGGGAAGCAGGGAATTTAAGGGTTTTGATAAAGCTGTTGAGCCTAAAGTACTTTCTGCTATAGCCGCACATGCAAGTCGGATTGCACCGGCATTAAAAGAGACCCGAATTATCCGAACGATGGTAGGTTTCAGGCCATTTACAGGTGACGGACTTCCGATTATTGATGAATCACGAGATGTGAAAGGGTTTATTATAGCCGCTGGTCATGAAGGGGATGGAATAGCACTTGCGCCAATCACTGGAGTGCTGGTTGCCAGTTTAGCAGACAACAACTCAAACGATAAGGGTTTGCTCGAACCATTACGAATGGACAGGATGCAAGCTGTTTAGTTTTTAAATTAAGGCTGTTTTTTTAAAGGTTATTGCTTTTTCCTGAACTGTAGTAGATACAAACTGCGACATACTGTGGAAAACTGCGACACTCCTAGGGGAAGAGCAGCAAGTGAAACTCTGCAGTGTGCGTTTTTTGTTAAAGAGCTGACTGTTTTTTACACATCGGCAGTCCAACGTCTACTTATAGGCTAAGTCGCCGTTTACATCAATAGCAACAATCCTTAAAAAACAGCCGAAACAAGGGGTTGGGAATGTATGATTGAAATTATTGTTCCGCTGGCGTTACTTTTTATCATTGCATTGGTGAAACAAATACCAAAGATAGGAGGAGATATACGGGTTGCGCTCCTTGTTGCTGCTGTATCATCTGCAATTATTTCAGGATTAAACCTAGGGGAAACAGCACTTGCATTCGTGGATGGAATTGACCGTCTCTCCTGGGTTATCATGCTGTCGTTGTTTGGCAGTCTTTATGCTGAATCGCAAGCCAAATTAGGTGCTATTGATACAACATTGAACAGTCTCCGCGCAGCATTCGGGAACTCACCTAAGGGTTTAATAGTCGCGATATTTATTACACTTATTCTAGCCGGATCGCTTCTCGGGGACGCCATAGCGGCAGCAACAGTCATTGGGTTTCTCGTTATCAATTCATTAACAGAATTAAAACTGAAGCCGGAACAAATTGGTATGATCATTTTACTTGGTGCTTCCATCGGATCCATTATGCCGCCAATTACACAAGGTGTATTTCTCTCTGCTTCATTGGTAGGGGTTGATCCAAGTCCGGTTATAAAGATTGCTTACATAACCGTGACAATCGGTGCGATATTGGCTATCTTGGAATCATTTCGGTTTGTCCGCGGAAAAAAGATGCCAAAGGAATTAATTCCGGAACAGAAGGTTATCCAAATTTTAAAAGAACGATGGAAGACGTTGATACCACTGCTCGTTTTAATCGCTATTGTGCTGGCCAATACGTTATTTGACTATAATATTTTTACCGAAATTTCTCTATTTGCTTTTATTCTGGAGCCTTTAAAAGAAATAAGAATTGTGCAGGGAATTACCTTTCAGGTTGTAAGTGCAATTATCGTTGCTTTTCTGGTCAGCTTTTTATTTCCTGCGGTCAGAAAAGATACCAAAGGGGTATTTAAAAATGGCCTGGGAAAAGTAAATCAGACTGTCCAAATACAGATTTGTGCAGGGGTTATGGTTGGTGTTTTTTATGCGTCCGGACTAATAGATAAGGTTGCTCTCATGACAGAGGGGCTGGGTTCATCAATGGTGAAATTGGGCGGGGCATTGTCGATGGTAGTTGTAGGTATGCTAACCGGATCACAAACAACTTCTCAATCCGTTATCGTTACATTTCTTGGTCCCATCCTCGAAAAAATGGAGGTGGCTCCTGAACTGATTGCTTTAGGTGCATCCCATATAGCGGCAGCGGGCCAGAATATGCCGCCAGTAGGTCTAACAGCGTTTGTCATCTGTGGTTTAATAGGCGGGATTTTAAATACGAAAGTAGATCCGTTAAAAGTCATGATGCTGGCATTACCGAACTCGCTATATTTCTTACTCATCGGATTGATCGTGTGGTTCATCTAAAATGAAGGCAGCAAAATTGGGGATTCTAATGCTGGATACCGATTTTTACCGGCCGAAGGGAGATATAGGGATCCCGGATACCTTTCCTTTTCCTGTTGAATATAGAGTGGTAGAAAAAGCAACTATCGACCGTGTAGTTAAAAAGGGAGATAATGCATTGATCGAACCTTTTATTGAATCAGCGAGGTATTTAGAGGGAAAAGGCGTTACAGCAATAACCACAAGCTGTGGCTTTCTTTCCATCTTTCAACAGGAAATTCAAAATCAGTTAAAAGTTCCTTTCTTTGCATCAAGCTTAATCCAAATTCCGATGCATCATACAGTAACAGGTGGGAGAATTGGAATTCTTACAGCAAGAAAAGCGAGTTTGGGCAAACAGCATTTGGAAGGTGCGAACGCTGGTGACATCCCAATCGCAATTGAGGGTATGGATGACAGGTCGGCATTTACTGCAGCAATTGTTGATGAAACACATGCAATGGACATGGAAAAAGTGTCTCTTGAAATGAAAGAAGCAGTTCGTATGCTCATCAGCAATTATCCGGATATAACTGCTATTGTACTTGAGTGTACCAATATGCCGCCTTATAAACGTGCCATACACGAAGTGACAGATCTACCAGTTTTTGATATCACGACTTTGATAAACTATGTGGTAAAAGAATTTTGAATTCTGCAATCACACATGCCTGTCTCCTTGGACAATTCGTTTAAGGTGACAGGCACTTATTCTTTTGATAATCATTCAATTTAAATAATTCCCTCTTTATTATATTTTTGTTAAACTCATTCAACATGATGTTTTTTATTTTCGCTTTACTGGATTATTTCTACTATAGAAAGCTATTAATAGGGAAGGGGGGAATTGAGAAATGAGTGCGATTGCTGAACAAGTGACTAAAGAATATACGTTATCCAATTCAGAGAAAAAGAAAATCATCTTCTTGATGTGTTCAGTATTATTATTTTCTGTTATGAATGGAACAATGTTCATGATTGCTGTACCTGATATTGCAAAATCCTTTTCTCTTTTACCCTCACAGGTAAGCTGGGTTGTAACAGGGTATATCATTTTGTATGCAATCGGTGCGTTGATGTATGGAAAATTAGCTGATATTTATCCGTTGAAACTGTTATTGACGATTGGGTTGAGCTTATTTTCGATAGGTTCGGTTTTTGGTTTTTTTGCACCAACATTTCTAATGGTTGTCATTGCGCGTTTGATTCAAGCGATGGGAGCGTCTTCCATTCTTGCATTGGCATTTATTGTGCCGTCACGGTATTTCTGGGATGAAAGAGGCAGGGTACTAGGAATTGTTTCAAGTACAATGGCGTTTGCCTCCGGCGTAGGACCAGTGATTGGTGGATTTGTTGCGGGTGCGTTGAATTGGCAATTTTTATTTTTAATTTCTGCACTAGTAATGGTTACCATACCTTTCTTCCAAATCTGGATGCCTGAGGAGGAGAAAAAGGATGGGAAAGTTGACATACTTGGGGCTGTATTGATTGCCTTAGCTGTTGCTGATCTTATCCTTTTTATTACGATGTTTGATTGGTGGTACCTCGTCAGTAGCATTGTATTCTTTGGTTTGTTTGCGTGGAGAATCTCCAAAAGTGATATTCCGTTTATTCGTCCGGATTTATTTAAAAACGCTCCATATCGAACAACGATTATTGCTGGTTTCTTTGCAATTATGACAATGATGGGTCTAATGTTTATCATGCCTCTTTTGTTAAGTGAGGTAAACGAACTGAATACGCTACTTATTGGTCTTACATTATTCCCGGGTGCAATGGTTGCTGCTTTTATGGGAAGATTGGCCGGAATTTTAACTGATAGACAAGGTAGTGAACAAGTAGTCTTTATTGCTTTTGCGTTGATGATTACTGGATTCTTGCTAATATCCATTTTCACAGGAGGACCTGCTTGGCTTATCAGTACGGTTCTAATTATAACCTTTATCGCATTTCCGTTTATCCAGACTTCTACAGCAAACCTGATTTCAACCGTTCTCCCACAGAATGAGATTGGGGTCGGAATGGGGATCTATAATTTAGTTAATTTTATGTCTGGTGCTTTCGGTGGAGCTATTATTGGAAAAATACTAGACTATGATAATGATATAAAATTAAATCCATTTTCAATTGCACAGGGGAACGAGATTGTTTACAGTAATGTCTTTGTTGGGTTTGTCGTGCTGACGATATTGAATGGATGTTTCTTTTATATGTCGTTTAGAAGGAAGTAGTATGCAAGCTAACAGGGGTAATTTTGGGAAAGAAAAACACTAATTTCAATGTAAATAATTTTGTCCTTAAATAGCAAGACAAAAAGCTCAGAATTTATTCTGAGCTTTATTGGAAGTTAAGAAAGTATAAATACTTTCTTACTGCAAAGTGCAACTATGGCACTCGCCATTAGGGCTCGGCGATAAGCCAGGTTTTCTATACGTTGTAGCATACTGTCCTTCTTCAGCTAAAGCCATCTGCTAGCATTCTCGAATTTATTCACTAGGCAGTGCCCATTGTTTTGGCGGATCCTCATTCCGTTATTTCCTTAAAAACGCCTATTTTGATCGTGTTGTGTAATCCTCATTCCGCTATTTCCCCTTTTCAGCCACATTTTTCATCGTTTTTGGGTAAATAACGGAACCAGGAACCGTTTCACCCTTCCAGGAAAGCTTTTTTATCCATTTAGCGGAACTACGATTCACTTCATTACTTTCCAATTCACATTCTGTCCCTTGAACCCTTCATCTGAGAGAGGCACTTACAAATATTCCTTGACAAGAATATTCCTGTAAAGGTATATTATGTGTATGGAAAAAATTATGAGTGCTCTTGCTGAATCTAATCGTTTAAACATCATTGAATTATTGCGCGATGGCCCCCTCACAGTTGGGGAAGTCGCCGAACAACTTCAGCTTCGTCAGCCTCAAGTTTCCAAACACCTCCGTGTACTTAGTGATGCTGGGCTCGTTGAGGTAGAACCAATTGCTAATCGAAGAATCTATAAGCTCAGACCTCAGCCACTCATGAAGTTAGACGCCTGGCTGGAATCATACCGCCAAGTCTGGGAGGAGAGATTTGACCGATTGGACGATTATTTGGTGAAACTGCAGGAAAAGGAAGATGAAGAGTAAGGAATGATATCGCAGTCGGATTACTGTTATATTATTTCACATTAAAGGAAGGAGATTTGTTTAATTTTAGTCAACAAAATAATTTTAGGAGGAAATTAAATGTCAGAAAACAAATTATCGCACAGAACGGATGGCCGGACACTTGTAATGGAGCGAGTGTTTGAAGCACCAAGGGAATTAGTATTTAAAGCATTTTCGGAGTCAGATCATTTGGTAAAATGGTGGGGACCAGAAGGATGGGAAACCGAAACTCGCAAATTTGAGTTTAAGCCCGGTGGTTTGTGGCATTATTGCATGCGGTGCACAGATAAAAACCAGGGAGACTTTTATGGCCAGGAATCCTGGGGTAAAACAGTTTATGAAGAAATCAGTACACCTGAGAAAATCGTTTACACCGATGTATTCTCGGATGAGGAAGGTAATAGTTCAACTGGTATGCCAGAAACTTATGTAACGATGAATTTTATTGATCAGGGTGAAAAGACTAAACTCATTGTGCGTTCCCAATTTGAGTCGGTTGAAGCACTACAAAAAGTTGTAGATATGGGTGTAGTAGAAGGAACCGGTTCACAATATAGATGTCTTGATGACTACCTGAAACAAATTCAGTATGCGTAATTAACAAACAGTTGCAGTATAAATCTTTGGAGATCAAGGAATAATTGAATTTCGAAGACACTAAAAAATGCCTGGAACCTTGGACAACTCAACATTGTCTAAGGTACCAGGCACTTGTTTTAACTGTATTAATTTTTATTAACCGAAGCGTCATAAATGGAATCTACTGCTTCTTTTAAGGCAGCATTAAACTCTTCATCTGTTTGGTTAACATTCAAGTCATCGCTTAATGCTCTGGAGAAACTAGCGATTAAGCCTTCATTTTTCGCAAGCTTTTCGTTAGCTTCCGCGCGAGGGTACCCGCCAGATAGAGCAACAACCCGAACAACGCGTGGGTGTTGGATTAATTCTTGATAATTGTTTGCTTTTGTTGGAATTGATAATTTCAGCATCACGTTATCTGTTTCAGATAAGTCGTTAAGATGGCTCAGTAATTCGTCTTTTAATATTTCTTCCGATTTCTCTTTGTCGCTGCTGTTAATATCCACTTCTGGTTCGATAATCGGAACTAAGCCCGCTTCTATAATTTGTTTTCCAACTTCAAATTGCTGGTCAACGACAGCCTTAATACCTTCTGGATTAGCTTCTTTGATAACGGAACGCATCTTTGTACCAAAGATATTACGTTCATTTGCACGTTCAAGTAATTTATCCAAACCTGGGTTAGGCTTCATCAGCTGCACACCATTTGAAAGATCTGCTAGTCCTTTGTCCACTTTTAAAAATGGTACAATTTCTTTCTTATCAGCTAAATAATCTGCTGTATACATACCTTCAATTTTACTATCCATCGTTTGTTCGAATAAAATGGCACCAAGGATATATGTAGAATCAAAAGCAGGTGATGTGATAATCCGTGTGCGCATTTCATGTACCAGGTTAAACATTTCTTCTTCGTTTGAATAAGCATCTTCCAAGACTCCATAATTCGCTAATGCTTTTGGGGTACTGCCACCACTTTGATCAAGGGCCGCAATAAATCCTTTTCCATTTTTTATTTTCTCAAATTGACTATTGTTCATTTTATCCACTCCTTTAGATTACTAATACAAGCTTTTCTCTGGTAAACTTGGTTATTGCCAAGCTTTAGTTGCACCAATGCAATAATACAGACTTAACTGCTTACATAACCAATTATACATTAGTATGGTATAGAACGAAAATTTTACAAAAGCTTGGCCTGGAAATCATTATCTATTATTAATCCCCCGCTGCAGATAAATCATTTCATCAGCAAGATTTTGAATTCTATCAGCAACATTACGATCTGTAATTTCATCACTATCCAGGTTAAAGGCATCATTATGGATAAAGACATTCCCCGTTGGAACTAATCCCTTAAAATAGGAAAGAACTGGCTTTAACTGATATTCTGGTACAAGAAAATGATTGCTGGACCATCCTGTAGCTATAATACCTGTTACTTTATATTTAAAGGCATTTTCTGGGAAATGGTCTAACAGGTTTTTTAATGCTCCTGAAATGGATGCCTGATAAATTGGCGTGCCAAATACCAGAAAATCGGCAGCTGATATTTTACTAACAACATCCCAAGTATCATCGTTATAATCTGCTAATGGGGCACCAACAGCAAACTCAACATCATACTCCCTTAAATCAATTAACTCTGTCTGAATGGTTGAGTCAATAAGTTGAGCAGCGACCAAAACGTCGTTTACAGCTAGAGATGTCTTCTCACCAGCCAGTGCTCCTGATACTCCGACAAGTTTCATCATTATTCCCTCACAATATTATTTAGTATTTGCATTGAATAAGGTGTCTCTATCACGTTTATGTACGAGTATATTTTACTGCTACATTTACTAGTGAAGTTATCTTATTCTGAATTTTAATGCAACAAATTTGCTTGTATGAAGCGGGGGAAAAACATGTTTGTGATAAAATAACTAGTATTATAAAATAAAGGAGTACAACTATGGTGACAGAAAAATTATATTACCAGAATCAGTATATGCGCAGCTTTAAAGCCAGACTGCAAAAGTCAGACAAGGATGAGCAGGGGCGTTTTTATGTTGTTTTAGATAAAACGGCTTTTTACCCAACTGGTGGCGGCCAGCCTCATGATACTGGAACACTGAATGGTGTTAATGTATATGATGTTGAGGAAATTGATGGGGAAGTCCGACATTATATAGAAGAGCCTGCTGAAATACATAATGAATATACTGGTGAATTAGACTGGGACCGGCGTTTTGATCACATGCAGCAGCATACCGGCCAGCATATACTATCGGCAGCTTTTGAAAGTGAATATAATTACAGAACGGTTAACTTCCATTTAGGTACGGAAATTTGCTCAATTGACCTTGAGGCAATGAGCCTTTCAGATGAGGAAATTCTCCGTGTGGAAAATACGGCAAATAACATGATCCTGGAAAATCGACCTGTTGAAACAAGATGGGTATCAAAGGAGGAACTTTCAAGCTTTCCGCTGCGGAAAGAAGTATCCGTTGAGGATAATATTCGTCTCGTAATCATTCCGGATTTTGATTATAACGGCTGTGGGGGGACACATCCAGACTCGACCGGGCAGATAAATTCTGTTAAAATTTTGCATTGGGAAAAGCAAAAAAAGAACAAGATACGCGTTTACTTTGTTTGCGGAACTAGAGTGCTAAAACAGCTCGATGAAAAACATAAGGTTATTCAAAATTTAACAGATACGCTGAATGCACCGCAAAAGGATTTGAATGAAACGGCAATTCGGACGTTGCGTCTGAATAAGAAACTTGATAAAAAGATCAATGAGTTGAACATGAAACTGATTGAATATGAGGCAGAGTCCTACATTGAACAGGCTGATCCTCATAACAACTGGAAAGTAGCAAAATCAATTTTTCGTGACCGGTCAATGTCGGAACTTCAGCAACTGGCTAAACGGATTGTCGCAAAATCAGATCAAATACTGGTATTGCTCATCAATAAAAAAGAGGACAAGCTTCAAATTGTCTGTTCGAGAAGTAACGATGTTGTGATTAATATGAATGATTTAGTTAAAAATGTCCTGCCCGCTATTAATGGAAAAGGCGGGGGAACTGACTCAGTTGCACAAGGCGGAGGAGGTACAATCATTTCAGCAGAGGAATTAATGGAGAAGTTAATCAACCAAGCGGCATCATTTAAAAGCGATTAAATGCCAGCCTAAATCTTTGGAAAGTGGAATGGTTATCCACCTGTTTGGGAAAATATTAAGGATGCTGCATGCAAAGAAGCAGAGTAGGTTTTCTTTTTTTAACGAATGATTTACAATCAATAAAGGAACTTAAACGGTATTTGGTGACAAAAATCTCTTTATTATTAGGTTTTTCGATATGAATTAGTATTACTTAGGAGGAACACACTTGGAATCACTTTTACTTGAATATGGATGGACATTATTAATTCTAATTGGTCTGGAAGGTTTGTTATCGGCTGATAATGCGCTTGTACTGGCAGTTATTGCCAAACATTTACCGGTTGACCAGAAGAAAAAGGCAATTAACTATGGTATTATTATGGCGTTTTTCTTTCGTTTTGGTGCATTATTTGCAATCTCATTTATCGCGAATGTTTGGCAGGTACAAGCTGTTGGTGCAGCTTACCTTCTCTACCTTGGTCTGAAGCATGTGATCAAGGCACGGTTCGGTAAAGATAATGAAAAAATTGAAGAGGATACTGAGAAAGAATCAAAAGGTAAGGGATTCTGGCCAACCGTTGGAAAGATTGCTTTAGCGGACCTTGCATTTGCAATTGATTCAATTCTAGCAGCTGTTGCGCTTGCTCTTGGACTTCCGGATTCACCGATTGATGAATTCGGCGGAATGGATGGCGGTAAATTTGCTGTGATCGTACTTGGCGGAATTGCTGGCCTAATTTTAATTAAGTTTGCAGCAACCTGGTTTGTTCAGCTGCTCGAAAAGCGCCCCGCTCTGGAAACAACTGCTTATGCAATTGTAGCCTGGGTTGGCGTCAAACTTGCTGTTCTAACTCTAGCGCATGATGAAATTGGCGTTTTGGCTCATGATTTTCCTCATAGTACAGCCTGGACCCTTACGTTCTATGGAGTCCTGGTTGCTATCGCCTTACTAGGCTGGTTTGCACCGGGAAGAGAAACAACCAACTATGATGGCGAGGGAACAACAAATGAAAAATAGGGACAAAGAGTTTGTGCTTCGGATTTAAATGATATATGAATATAGAACACCACCCTGAGCTTGCGCAGCGTTTAGGGTGGTTTCTTATAACCTTTACGTGTGTTAATCACGAAACAGGCATGTCCCCATTAATTTGGCGGATCCTCATTTCGTTATTTCCAGAAAAACGCCTCTTCTAATCGTGTTATGTAATCCTTATTCCGCTATTTACCCTTTCCGACACCATTGTCATTGTTATTGGATAAATAACTGAACACAGGAACCGTTTCCCCCTTACATGACGGATTTTTCCCCATTTAGCGGAACTACGATCCACTTCAGTAGTTTGTGTGTTCCTAAACCCGCTCCCAACGCCTCCACATTTTTACTACAACGTATTCAATATCTCCTCATAGTAACGTTAATTCTTATTGTTTTAATTTGTAAAAACCCCCTTTTTATGGAACTCAACATAAGTACCACATCTACCAATAGGCCGGATTTACTGCTTTATTTATTAATTATGACAGTGATTTAAGTATTTAATTAAAAGTATAAACTTAGGTTGTTTTTTTGAACAAAGTATAATAAAATAACTAACAACCTTAAAACCAACTAAACCGATTGGAATTATAATGAAAGGAGGTAATAATTTGAGTGAGACACCACTTATCCAAATAGAGAACTTATATAAAAGCTATGCAAATAATGGGGAGTCTGAACAGGTATTAAATGATATTAACTTTGATATAAAGAAAGGTGAGACAGTCGCTGTTTTGGGTCAAAGTGGTTGTGGTAAAAGCACGCTGCTTAATTTAATCGGTGGATTTGAGAACATTGATCATGGTCATATTTTGTTGGATGGTCAAGAAGTTACCCGACCAAGCAGGAGAAGCGTTATGCTCTTTCAGGATTATGGACTCTTACCGTGGCGCTCCGTTATAAAAAATGTGGAATTAGGACTGGAAAATATAAGTCTATCCTCAAAAAAACGAAAAGAGCGTGCCTTGAAATATTTAAACTTGGTTGGGTTGGACGGTAAAACGAATCACTTTCCCCGTCAGCTTTCGGGTGGGATGCAGCAACGTGTCGCAATTGCCAGAGCGCTTGCGATTGAACCTGGTTTACTGCTGATGGATGAGCCATTTGGGGCTTTGGACACATTTACCCGTTATTATTTACAGGATGAATTATTAAAAATCCAAGAAAAGGCTCAAACAACCATAGTTCTGGTAACGCATGATATTGATGAGGCCATTTATCTTGCTGACCGGATCATGGTTATGGGTGCACATCAGGGACAGATTCAACGGGAATTTATCATAGATACATATAAACCAAGGGATCGCAGTGGGGATGACTTCCAATATTATCGGAAACTTATTTTAAACGAATTCCAATTAAGCGGATCAACACCACAGCCTGAATTTTCTATATAGGCCGTTTCATTGATTTTGTCTTTTAGAAAACAGCTAACATTCAATAGGGGGAAAAGGATGATGAGAAAGTTTTTTTTGATGGCTATCTTTTTTATAGCTGTCCTTTTGTTAAGTGCATGTGGGCAAAGCACAAGTAGTGGCAGTGACGGGAAGCCAACTATTAAAATAGGTTATTTGCCAATTACACATGCTGTACCGTTATACATGCAAAAAGAAATGATGAAGGAGACTGAAAAGAGTTTTAATCTTGAACTTGTCCAATTCTCCTCATGGCCAAATTTGATGGATGCCTTAAACACAGGAAGGATAGATGGAGCATCCAGTCTGATAACAGTTGCGATGAGAGCGAAGGAACAGGGGATTGATCTAAAGGCAGTAGCACTTGGGCACAGGGATGGAAACGTTCTGGTAGGTTCTGAAGATATTAAAGACGTGAGCGATTTAAAGGGTAAAACATTTGCGATACCACATAAGTTTTCAACGCACAATATTCTATTGTACGCAATGCTTAAGCAGGCAGGAATGGATTATGAAGATGTGAACGCTGTGGAAATGGCTCCGGCTGAAATGCCAGCAGCTCTTTCGCAAGGTCGAATTGCAGGATATGTGGTGGCAGAGCCATTTGGTGCTCAGTCCGTAGTGTTAGGTAATGCTAAAGTATTGCATCAATCGGAAGAACTTTGGGAGGATTCAGTAGATTGTGCTCTGATCTTGCAAGGTGATTTTATTCAAAATAATAAAAAAGCTGCGCAAGACTTCGTGGATAGTTATGTGAAGGCTGGGGGAAAAGCAGAGGCAAAGGACGAACACGTAAAGGAGATTTCCTCTAAGTATATGGAAGTCGACAAAGAGGTCATGGATTTATCATTAAAATGGATTTCCTATGATAATTTAAAAATAAACAAAGATGCTTATGAACAATTAAGTCAGTACCTAATAGAAATGGGATTACTAGAGAATCCTCCTGCTTATGACGAGTTTGTCGATAATACATTAATTAACAAGGCGAAGTGATGATATGAAAATCTTGAAGAAAACAAAGGACATTTTGATAGCTGTTTTTATCATCGTTGCAATTTGGCAGGTCACCATATGGGTGACAGATATTGAGGAGGCTCTATTGCCACCACCTGTCACAGTTGCTGAGGCAATTGTTTCCATGATTGTTGACGGGGTTTTCTTTGTTCATTTAAAAGCAAGCTTATCACGGTTTTTAGTTGGATATCTGTCAGCAGCGATATTAGCTGTAGTGCTTGGCCTCTTTTTGGGGCGTATTCAAAAACTGTGGGATATTGCCAATCCCATCGTACAAGTGCTAAGGCCCGTGTCACCGATTGCCTGGTCGCCGTTTATCGTACTGTGGTTTGGTATTGGAAGTACTCCGGCAATAGTGATTATTTTTATTGCTGCCTTTTTCCCAATATTGTTATCTACTATTTCCGGAGTGAAAAAAGTAGATTCAACATACCTTAAGTTAGCACGGAATTTAGAAATCAAACAGCCGCACCTGATGTCAAAAATCATTTTTCCTGCCGCATTTCCAGCAATCGCTAATGGGCTTCATATTGGAATAGGAACAGCATGGATATTTCTTGTATCAGGTGAAATGGTTGGGTCGCAGTCAGGATTAGGCTATTTAATAGTTGATGCTAGAAACTTATTGCGATTGGATCTTGTTTTAGCAGGTATTATTTTTATTGGTCTCTGTGGCTTACTGCTTGATAGGGGAATTCGCCTATTAGAACGATGGATTGAAAGACAATGGGGAATGTCGCCAAGTGATTGATTTTTTATAAAATAAAGACCAGGAATGTGACCCTGGTCTTTACTTATATTAGATAAAGTCTAGTCCGCTTCTACTGCGACAATGTCATCTACATTTTCATTGCAGTGGGAGCAATAATAAGTGATATCCACTTCATGATTGCACTTTTGATGAATAAGTTTTTTATAGCATTTTTCCAGGTTGTTTTTGCCCCAGAGAATCATCGCATTGAAGACATCCTCCAAATCTTCACCACTCTTTGTCAGGGTGTAGGAATACCTTGGCGGATGTTCAGAATATAACGTGGAAGAAATTAATTCACTGCTTTCTAAATACTTCAAACGATCGGATAACAAGTTGGAAGAAATACCATCTAAAGCCCGTTTTATGTCACTGAACGTAGTATTTCCGATTAAAATCTCATGTATGATTAGCAGTGTCCATCGGTCTCCAATAATGTTCAAGGTTTGTGCGATATTACAAGGTAAATTATAGGTTGTTGTCTTCATATTTTAAAACCTCCGTCTTTTTTTCTTGTAAATAAATAATAACATATTTTTCAACAAGGTTGATTTTTTGAAGTTAGTATAATAAAATAACCTTAAGATATAAAGTTGACTAATTTTATTGGAATTATGGGTTTTAAATAAAATAAACTAAGGAGAGGATTTACCATGACCCTTTATTTAACAGAGTCTGAGTTGAATGCAGAAATTAATAAAAAGGAAGATTTTGAAGCTAAAATTGCTGAAATCCAGGAAGACTTAAGTAAGAAGGACGTAAATTTAATTGAAGTTCAGGTTTCAAAAGATTTCTCTAGAGTATTTTTTATTTTTGAAGCTGAAGGAACTCAAGTTATTGAGGAGAATTTAAGTCAAACAGGCGTTACGATCCAACTAATCAAGGAAGTAAGACTTGTAGGAAAAGAATTGGAAGATGTGAAAAAGCAGGAAGACAATATTAATTACCTTGTCGAATGGAATTTACCTGAGAATCTCACAATGGATAAATACTTAGAACGCAAGAAAAAGAATTCTGTGCATTATGCTGAGGTTCCAGAGGTTTCCTTCTCAAGAACTTATGTGTGTGAGGATATGAGTAAGTGTCTTTGTTTTTATGATGCACCAGATGAGTCAGCTGTGAAACGAGCACGTGAAGCGGTGGATACGCCAATCGATTCCATAACTGAAATTAATGATGATTAATCATCTCTATCGCTGATAATCTCCCGGAAATCCGGGGATTGTCAGCAGATTTTACATAGCAATGTCTACCAACTATGCGGGTGGATTTAGAAGGAGGAGGGAGTCGATGCAAATGGTAGCGGATAAATCTGAAGTAAAGGAAAATTTGGCTCCAATCATCAAAGATAAGTTGAAGCCGTTTGTCAAAAAGATCGATGCGGAAGCCTATTATGCTGAGGATTTCTTAACTGACTTAGGAAAAACGGGACTTACTAATTCGAATGGCATCCAAACGTCTGAGGTACTTGAGCACGAAATGCTGATCGTAGAAGAAACAGCAAAAACGTGTATGACAACAGCATTCAATTTATGGTGTCATCTTGCCTCATTAACTTATCTGCGCAATAGTGATAATCATTACCTAAAAAAAGAACTGCTTCCTTCTCTTGAAAAAGGTGAATTTCTTGGAGGTACAGGATTATCCAATCCAATGAAATACTATGCTGGATTAGAGCCGCTGCACTTAAGAGCTGAGCGAAGAGAAGGTGGTTTCGTTATTTCCGGTAACTTACCATCTGTTTCCAACCTGAAGGGTAATCATTGGTTCGGGGTAATTGCCTCCTTGAATGACGACAAGCAAATTATGGCTTATATACCTTGCGATGCAGACGGTTTAACGTTGAAAGAAAAAGCAAATTATTTAGGTGTTAATGGCAGTGCAACATATGCATGTAAATTTGATAATGTGTTTATTCCTGATGATTGGATCATATCGTCGGATGCTGAAAATTTTATAGTCCACGTTCGCCCGGCTTTTGTACTTTATCAAATTTCGCTGGGGCTTGGTGTTACATCTGCAGTCATCGAATCGATAAAAAAGGCACCAGGCAAACAAGGTGGAGTCAATAAGTTTTTATCAATTCAACCGGACGAATTGGAACAGGATTATTTTATTTTAAAGGAAAAAATTACGTCAATATTGGAGCGGAATGAACTGAAGGATGCCTGGAAGGAAATATTGCAGGTTCGCCTAGATATTGATAAATTGACGATTAAAGCTGCACATGGGGATATGCTGCATTATGGTGGAGCAGCTTATCTGGAAAAAAGTCATCCATTCAGAAGGTTGCGGGAATCATATTTTTTGATAAATCTTACACCGACAGAAAAGCATCTGGAAAAATTATTATCAAAGTAAATTTTAAACAAATGCTAACAGCATGATTTGTAAAAAAAGCGTTCAGGTGATTTCTGAATGTTTATTTATAGTAAACACCAAGTGATTGGTTGTGTAGTCTACCTAAATTATATGGTCACATAACCCAAGCTGGGAGAATAACATATTGATGTAAAGAAAGGAGAGATGTTTAGTGTACAACAATATGCAGATGAATCCTCAAGAATTTCAGGGAGATTACCAACCGGACCAAATTAAAGGGCTATGTAAGCAGTATATGAACTACCATGTCATGGGACAACTAAGCGATGGAACGCAGGTTGAAGGAATTATCGATAGCATGGATGAGGAAGGTGTGACCATGTTAGTTCCAGAAGAAGTGGATGCTGAACAAATGAACAGACAGTTTGGGTATGGATATGATTATAACTACGATTACGATGATTACGGACGCCCGCGAAGGAGAAGGTTCCGTCGATTCCGTCGACAACGTTTCCCGTTTCCCTTTTTCAGAAGCTTATTCCGTTACCCATATTACTCCCCTGCTTATCCATGGTACGGATACGGTGGAGGATACTATTAATAGCGACTTTTAAAGGTGATTTAAGGCAGTTTATATGCTGCCTTTTATTATTTGAGTTGTACTAACAATTATATAACTTGACTAGTCTCTATCCTAGAAGAATCTTCCCTCTTAACCTGTTTTAACGTCGCTACTATAAGAAAACTAACAATCACTAATAACAGCCATGAACTAACCTTTCCCAGATGAACGAGACTCCATGCATCGGACTGGTTTGGATATTCCCAGGCCCCAAAGATCGTTGCGATATTTTCGGCTATCCATATAAAAATTCCGATAAGCACAAAAGAAAGTGCTAGTGGCATACGGTAACGCGTCCTATCAACTTCATATGTTACCCAAGATTGCCAGAAGACGATAATCACAAGTCCGGATAACACCCAACGAACGTCAATCCAATAATGATGGGTGAAAAAATTTAAATAAATAGCAGCTGCAAGAGGTACTACTGCCAAAAACGGAGGCCAATTAACAAGTTTAACCTTTAACCTTCTCCACTCCTGGCAAAGATAACTGGCTACACTGGCATACATGAACCCGCTGTACAAAGGCACACCGAAAAACTTTGAATATCCTTCCTCAGGATAAGACCAGGACCCCATATGTACCTTAAATACTTCAAGTGCAAGTCCAATAAGGTGAAACAATGAGATAACCTTTAGTTCATCCCGTGTTTCAAGGCCGGAACGAACCATCCACCACTGCATTAGAAGGCAGATGATGAGTAGCCAGTCATACCGTGGTATATAGGGAAGTGGCACGATTTGGGTGATTGCCAAAGAGGCAAAAATAGCAATGGGAAACAAACATGACAGAGCTTGCTCCCAACCAAAACGAGTGAGCTGTTCCAGTGCTCTCATAGTTTTCACCTCCTTAAAATTAACCTTGGGTGTTATCATCATTTCGGTATTCTAAAATATCTCCAGGCTGACAATCTAAAGCCTTACAAATGCCCTCCAGAGTTGATAATCGGATCGCTTTTGCCTTCCCATTTTTTAATATAGAAAGATTAGCCATCGTAATTCCAACTCTCTCCGAAAGTTCAGTTACGCTCATTTTCCTTTTAGCCAACATTACATCAATATTGATTATAATCGCCATTTTACTCACCTCAGACCGTTAGTTCATTTTCTGATTTTATAGTAATAGCTTCTTGCAAAAGTCTTTGGAGAACAGCAGCAAAAACAGCTATGACCATTGGAGCAAGAATAAAGAGTGTTCCAACCAATATGACACCTGGGGCATCGTCTAACTCCGCAAAAATATAGAAGAAGGGCATGCCAACCACATATAAGCCACTGATTGTAATTGCACAGTATTTTATATTTTTTAGAACCTTCACAGATAATTCCGAGAATGCTTTGTTTTTGTCAATATAACCTAAAAGCTTAAAAGCCTGATACAATGCAACAAAAAAAGGTATTGCCGATGCGTACATAACTATTAAGATACCATATAGTACATAAGCAAACTCCGAACTTTCTGCTGCTTCTCTAGCTAAGATAGGCAAACCAAATATGCACAAACCAAGAATCGGAACTCCAATCAGAATAACAGCTAATTTTAAAAAGAGTGTTGATCCACGTTTCATCAAAAGCACCTCACTAATTTATTATCATATTGACTTTAACACATTATTTATTGTTTTACAATAATAAAATGTTGAATAATATTATATTATTGTTGTTTGAGGGATTGTTTTTTAGTGCGAGGGGGCAGGGATGAGGGGGCGATTTAGCGGGATGTGGATCTTGCAATCAAGTGAAGTGGATTGTGGTTCCGCTAAATAGGAGAAAAAGCCTTCATGTGGGGTTGAACGGTTCCTGGTTCCGTTATTTACCCAAAAACAACTAAAAATATGGCTGAAAAGGATGAATAGCGGAATGAGGATTACATAACACGATTAAAACAGGCTATTTTTAAGAAATAACGGAATGAGAATCCGCCAGATTAGTGGTCAATCCTGAACGGTTGGTTTTTTAGTGCAACAAGATGGAAAATACTCAGTTTTGTCTGTCTATTAATTAAATGAAAATGCCAAGCCAAACCCCGTTAATCATCGCAAGTATAAGGATGATTTTCTCATATGCAGAGACTTGATAATGATTTTCTATTTGCATTTTGAGGATTAAGAAAATCGCAGTCCCTACTATAGATAGCGCTCCAATCATTGCCCAGATACGATCGGCGCCCAGCCAGACAGCGCATAATCCAGCCAACGCGAAATATAACAGGGCGGGCAGACGACTGAATGCAGATCCAAACCTTTCAAAAGCCCAGACAACGCTTGTTTTTTTGATAGGGGAAGCGTTTCTATCAGCCTCTCGATCTGGTATATGATGAACCATTACCCAGGCCAAACAGAATAAGGCATTAATGAGTGCGTTTTGCAGCGCCCATATCGGGATTGCATCCAACGGCAGCCAGGCACCGGCAAGTCCGAGTATAAAAACAGACGGAAACATGGATAGCCACTCCCCAAAAAATGGACGGTAACTGAATTGAAATGGACGGAGCGAGTATGAAATGGCTCCCCATAGACCGATGGCTAGTAATAAAGCGACTTTAAAGTAACCAAATATGATTAATCCTACGACAATCAAACTTAGTGAAAAAATTAGCCATTTCCCCAACAGCCAGAGTGAAGAAGCAGATATAACACCAGTCTGAATAACACGACTACCACCTGACAAAATTGCCGGGCTATTTTGATCTGTTCCTGAATTATAGTCAGCGAAATCATTCAACACATGCGTCAATACACCGTGAATCAGGAAGGCACCGAATAGTAATAACAGGAATACCAAAAGTAGCCTGTTTTGTGAAATTGAATAATACAGGAATATGGGAAGAACCGTAGAAACTATCGTCGTAACGCTTGAAGAGACTACCGCTATTGATCGTAATAGAATCCAGCTATTTTTAATTGAGGCTAATATGGATTGATTCATGATCATTTTTAACTCCTTTTTCGTATATCGCTTCTGCTTTACACTATACCCTTTCTGGTAAGATATGAAAGCTATTATTTTTTGAAGGGTAAAGGGTGTCCGGTTATGAATAATTTCATTATTCATAACTACTATCGATTATTGTGGGAGAAAAGAGGCATGGTGAGGGGAAAGTAATAGAAATTTAATAATGTGAGGGCCATCCATCTAAAACGTAATTTTTTCTACTATTTATCATACTAATTATTAAATATGTTAAAATTAGGAAAGGAAATTAGTGGGAAAATATTAAAAGGGATTAGTAATAAGTTGGTAATTACTTAGTGAGAAGTAAATATCAATGATACTTAAGGGCGGTAGGGATGGAGTTTGAAGCAGTTATTATATATAACTGTGACGATTATAAGATAAATGAAAATGATTTTGAAAGAGAATTAATATATATTGATACATCTCGTAGCATTACATAAATTGATTGTTTTTTTGATAACCAAATATTGCATACACGGTAAAAACAGAAGTGATTCTAAAGACTTCTGTTTTTTGATGAGGAGGTTATGTAATGAAGAAGTTGGACAAATTTATATATGAATCTACAATTCCTGATTGCGAAAAAGATTATTATTTTGATGTATTGAAGAGTTTGCAAAAGGCGGAAAAAGAGGAACTAATAAGTCTATTTAAAAAGTCGAATAAAGAACATCGTGTCCTTCAAACTGGTAGATTAAACCAGGAATTACAGTCTCTAAAAATTAGAAACATAATTACGATAGGTGATTTGTCCTTATTAGAGCATACAATTGGTTTATTACCGAAATACCCTCATTTAGCAAAGCACATGCAGCAATTTTTTCAAAGCAGATCCATAATTTGAGTAATAGAGGTCCCGACTGTGTCGTAAATCCTTTTTTGTGTATAGCATTATTAATGGCTAACAAATTTTTGTACACCCATTCAGTTATTATAGTAAAAGGCTACATTGTAGCTATGCTTTTAAGTCAAAACTTTAAACACTATCAATTATACTATACAATTATAGTAATATAATTGATATTTCTAAAAATGATTTTACTAGAAAATTAAAAGGGGTTCATAAATTGAATGCATTGAAACTTGGTTGGATTGATTATTCAAGTGAACATAGGGACAAGGTGATGGCGGTGCTTCATGCACTTGCTGAACCTGGAGCGGTGGATGAGCTGGGAATTGGTTTGATTCGGGATGGTTTTGCAGATATTCTGTTTCCGGGTACTTCCACGATCCAGACACGGGCGAAGTATTTTTTAATTGTTCCATATTTATTAATGGAGCTGGAGAAAAAGAGTTTCCAGACACCAAAAGAACTTATTGACCAACTTGGTGAAGAAGAGGTTTCTTTAATCGAAACGTTAAATAAAGAGGATTCGAGTGGAGTAATCGGTGCTCGGGCTGGCAAGAAACTTAAGCGAAAGCCTTCTAATATTTATTGGAATGGTTTAAGGACATTTGAGATTTTTAAACATAGTTCCTTGTCATTGGACAATTATGCGAAAGCTGTTTTCAGGATGAAGAATAAGAAAGAGGCAGCAAAATCTTTTGGAAATGAGGAGTCAGATGAAGCTGGAACTATAAGTGGAGAGTATTCCAGTACGTTCTGGCGATGTATACTCCCTGAGTCTAATTGGAAATATAATCCTTCCATGGAACTTTCGTTTGATGAAGCGCACTTTTTAAAAGAACGGATTACGTCCGCCGAAAAATCGAAGGATAGTTTATTTTCCTATTTGTTATCGCAGGATTTCGATAAGCTTATAAAGATAGATGACTTTGATGCTATTGGAGAGATGTTTTCGTTACCTGATAATTTAATTGAAGATTATAATAGAGCGAAACGCTTTAATCAGTTTATTTCAGGGGCAAATATTCGCTACAACGTGATTCTGTCAGATGGTGAAAACAAAAAGGCTTTACAGAAATGGTCTGAGTGGTTTAACAGCTCGTTTGTTAAAGAAGAATTTGAATCCTTTAATTACATGAATGTCATTAATCGCCTACATATAAAGAACTCTAAGCTGATTATATTTCTTCGTGAATGGCAAAAAGCGGTTTTATCAGGGGATCTTACAACAATAGATAGGCTTATAATAAAGCGGGAAATTGAGCTTAAATCAAGAGACCGGGCAAAATTACAGAACTCTAAAATATTTACCTATGAGGATGGGGCTTGGGTTGGAACTCCTAAACTCCAATATCGTTTTAAGGATGCAAAAGTTATACTCGAGGATATATTTGCAGGTCTGGGGGATTACAATGCTTAAACCAGCTGAAAATCGGCTTAATTACTCTGAATTACTCACACCACCATCAGGGTACGAGGTTGAATTTGCAATCGGAACAACATATGCATTGGACTTACAGGCACTCGTTGGTGTTCCGTTGGCGCTAAGTCTGTCTGAGGAAATGGATCAAACCTTTCAAGATGATCCCATATATGTGCTTGAAGGGTTACGAAGAAGTGCAGATAAGTTTGCGATTTTTTGTGAAGCGGGGCAAATTAAAATACCACAGAACCAGAATTCGATATTCGCAATGATGGAAGATAGTGTTTTTGAAGTAGCCCTAGAAAATAATCGATCTTTTCACCCAAAAGTATGGCTGATTAAGTACCAGAATAATAACAACGACGTATTATACAGACTACTTGTGTTAACACGGAACCTAACGTTTGATCGGAGTTGGGATATTGCGATTGCGCTTGAAGGGAAGAGGACTAACAATAAAACCTATAAGAATAAACCACTAGCAGATTTTTTTCAGTACCTTGTAAATTTCACAGGAGAAGACGAGAAGCGAGGGAAAATCAAAAGCATTATTTCAGAACTGGACTATATACAATTTGATCCAGCAAATAAATATATCCCTGAATTTGATTTTTTTCCTCTTGGAATTACAGGGTACGGTAAAGCGGAAACAGGAATTTTTGAAAAATACCATCAGTTGATTGTCATATCTCCATTTATAAGTGAGAGCACTATTTCTGAACTAAACGAACTTGAATTAAGCAACGCTAAAAAGGTGTTAATTACAAGGAAAACAGAATTGCAAAAACTTACGGAACCGATGCTTTCGCATTTTGAGGTATTTACATTAAAAGATTCAGTCATTGATGGTGAGAGTGTTATAAGTGGGGATATTAATGAAGGTGAAATAACCGAGCTCCAGGATATTCATGCAAAGCTTTATGCCAGAACTAAATCTAATCAACATCATATTTATATCGGATCTGCGAATAGCTCAAGAAATGCATTTCATGGCAATGTTGAATTTTTAATCAAGCTAAAATATAAGAAACACGGATTTAGGATTACTGATTTACTGGAGGATATGTTTGGTGATGAGGAAAATCCTTTTGAAAGAATTGAAGTCATTCCAGAACAAGAAGAAGTAGAGTCCGACTTAGCAGACTTACTTCAGAAGGGAATAAAACAGCTTTGCAGAACTCAATCAAATGCGTTTGTTGTAAAAGATGATGACGATTATTCATTAAACGTAAGATTTGAAGATATTCCTGTAGGATGCGACTTTTCAATTGGTCCTCTGTTGAGTACAAAGGAGTTGCCTCTTCAGAAAGAAACTTCTTTTGAGAAATTGAGTTTATTAGAGCTAGGAAACTTTTATAAAATAACTGCAACAAAAGGTGGGGAAAAGGTCCAAAGAGTTATCAAGATTAAGACATATGGTATCCCTGAAGAACGTGAGAAGGAGATTTTTCGTTCGATTATTAAAGACTCACATACTTTTCTAAAATATGTTGCTTTTCTTTTATCGGATGATTTTTTATTATCCGTGTTAGAAAATCTGGAACAAAAGAATTCAGGTTCTGGTAATTGGGACATGGATACAGGAGACTATCCAGCACTTTATGAGAATATGCTCAAAACTGCTGCCCGTTCACCGGAAAAACTGGAAGATGTAGAAAACATAATTAACATTATTGAGAAAGAGGACATTATTCCAACTGAATTTCAGCATTTGTATCAAACTTTCATTCATGCAGCAAAGAAGGTGAAAAAATGATTAACTTAGTTCGAAAAGAAGAAGAAATTCTTTCTGGTTTGAAAGATTTTCAAAAAGCGACCGTTGATCGAGTTTATAGCTTATTTACGAATGAATTTAACCGTGTGTTAGTAGCCGATGAAGTAGGGCTTGGTAAGACAATGGTAGCTAGAGGGGTTATTGCTAAGATTGCTAGGTATCATGAAGAACGGTTACAAGATGATCTCTTTAAAGTTGTATATGTTTGTTCCAATTCCAATATTGCTGGACAAAACCTGGCAAAGCTTAAAATTGATCAACGAGTAACATTAGATGGGCTATCAGATACCCGTTTATCGATGCAGCATATCAAAATATTTGAAGATACGTTTGACCCTCAAATTAAAGAAAACTATATTCAGCTTATTCCACTAACTCCTTCGACGTCATTTGATATGACAGGTGGTTGCGGGAGTGTGTTAGAGAGAGCTTTAATCTATTCTGTGTTGAAAAGGTACCAACCTCTAGAACCCTATTTAAATGAATTTGATAAATTGATGACTGATAAGGCTACTGGTAGCTGGGAACAAAAAAAGGAAGAATACGGAGATCGAGTTGAGGCTTGTAATGAAAAAAGTGATGGGGAATATCTAAACGTTATGCTAGAGAAAGTGGATGAATTTTTTCAACAAGAACCTTTGTTACTTAATGAGATCGCCAACTTATCTGGTGTCATTCAACAAGAATGGGAACCAGGTAAAAGAGTGAATGGAGCAACAAGGGTTATTCAAAAGCTGCGAAAAATGATGGCAGAAATCAGTGTAGACTTGATTGATGCCGACCTTGTTATCATGGACGAATTTCAACGGTTTCCAGAATTGATTAATGCTGATGGGGAAAGCGAAACAGCTATGCTTGCCAGTAAATTTTTTAACAGTCCAAAAGCTGATGCCAATGATGTGAAGATATTACTATTATCTGCTACTCCTTATAAGCCTTATTCTACGCTTGAGGAGATATCAGAAACTGGAAGTGATGAGCATTATAAGGAATTTACGCAAGTTACTGACTTTTTATTTGAGAAGCATAAAGAACATAAACAGCAATTTAAAGAAGTTTGGAGAAACTTTTCCTATGCGTTAAGTCAAATTTCTGAACAAGATTTCTCAATGATAGTTGCGAAAAAGCAGGAAGCAGAGAATAGTCTCTATAAAGGGATTGCCAGAACGGAGCGTATTTTAGAAGAAGGTACGAATGAGATTACGGAAGCTTCCGTTGACAAAACTCCATTAGAGATTACCCAGGATGATGTTTCATCGTATATAGAAATGGATTCGCTGTTACAAGACATTGGACTAAAAGACAAGGTTCCCGTCGAATATGTGAAATCGGCTCCTTTTTTGATGTCATTTATGGATCGCTACAAACTGAAGCAAAAGATATCACAGAGTTTTATGGAGAATCCCGAAAATAACAAGTTAGCAAATAATCCTCTAATGTGGATTGATAAAAAAACGATAGATAGATATGGAAAGTTAAGAGAAACAAATGCTAGACTAACAAAATTAAAGGAAGTAGCCTTATCAAGAAATGCAGAGAGATTAATGTGGATACCTCCATCCTTACCATATTATGAATTTGACGGAGCTTACTCGGGCCAAAGCCGGTTTTCAAAGGTGCTTGTATTTTCTGCATGGGAAATGGTTCCACGAGCAATAGCGACGCTCCTCTCTTATGATGCAGAACGCAGGACAGTAGGTGAATTGGTCAAGCAAATCCCTAGAAAAAAGCGCTCAAAAGTGCACAAGTATTTTCATCCTAGACGCTTTCCCTCACCAAGATTAACATTTGTAATGAAGGATAACGAACCATCAAATATGAATCATTTATCACTTTTGTATCCTTCTGTTACATTGAAAAATTTATTTAATCCAATCGATGTGTTAAATAGGAATCTAACACTAGTTGAAATAAAGGATGAAATAAAAGATAAACTTCAACTTTTACTTGGCAAAATAGAATATGAGCCGAGTGATAACGTTTCTAGGCAAGATGAAAGGTGGTATTATTTTGCCCCTGTCATGTTTGATTTAGAGCAAGAAATCACTCAGGAATGGCTTAACAACGATTATCTGTTATCTACATTAGCTGACAACGAAGAAGAAATTCGTAGCGGAGACAAAGTTGCACTAGAAAAACACTTTGAAGAGTTAAGAAAAATCTTTCATAAAAATGAACTGCCTATACTTGGTAAACAGCCTGATGATTTATTGGATGTTCTAGCTAATATGGCGTTAGCATCTCCAGCAGTTTGTTCGTTGAGATTACTTGAGAATCCTGATAGCGACTCACTTCCTTATGCTGTTCAGCTAGCGAAGACTATAGTTGATCGTTTTAATACCCAAGAAGCAATTTCAATCGTTCAATTGGAGTATGGGAAAAAAGATAAAAATGCACATTGGAAAAACGTGCTCAAATATGGTGTATCAGGAAATATGCAGGCAATGCTTGATGAGTACGCCCATATGCTGCTTGAAGAAGGTGGGCTGAACAAAGTTGAAGAGCAGGAGCGTAATAAACAACTAATTAAGACTATGTCAAAATCATTAAATACGCACACAGCTAGTTACAATGTTGATACGTATCGAACGTTTAAAAATCGTGTCATGAATGATCAGAAAAAAGGAAATCAATATATTAAAATGAGAACCAATTATGCTGTTGGTTTCTATGATACTAGAAATGAAGATAACACACTTAATCGAAAAGAAAATATCAGACTCTCGTTTAATTCACCATTTCGACCATTCGTTCTGGCTACAACCTCAATTGGACAGGAAGGACTGGACTTTCATTATTACTGTCGAAAAATAATGCATTGGAATCTTCCGTCAAATCCAATCGATCTTGAGCAGCGCGATGGCAGGATTAACCGCTATAAGGGCCATAATATACGGCAAAACATCGCTAGTAAATACGGTGATGTTTCATTCACAAAAGATGTATGGCAGGAAATGTTTACTGCTGCAAACCAGATTGAAAGAGACTCTCAGACATCGGAATTAGTACCTTATTGGTCATTGGCAGGGCACCAAGATATCAATATTGAACGTATATTTCCGTTGTACCCACTTAGCAGGGATGGTGCTAAATATAATAGGCTTATGAAAATATTAGCACTATACAGATTAAGTCTCGGACAAGCGCGCCAGGAAGAATTACTAGACGATTTACAGAACAACAATTTTGATGAAGATCAGTTGAAGGATCTGTTTATGAATTTGAGTCCTTTTTCGAAGAAGTGATTGTCTAGTTTGATGGAAAAAATAATCAGGGGGATTTTATGAGGAGGATTGCTTTAATAAGCTGTACAAAAAGTAAACAAACATATCCGTGTCAAGCTAAGAAAATGTATCGTACTTCTAATCTTTTTACAAGAGCTGTTTCATACATTGAAAAACAAGAATATGATAACTGGTTTATCCTATCTGCTAAGCATGGTTTGCTTAATAAAGAAACAATAATAGACCCCTATGATATTACATTATTGTCTATGGATGCCAAACAGCGAAAAGTGTGGTCGTATAATGTATTTTTTCAATTAAGGACATTAAGTGATTGTGAATTTGATTTTTATGCAGGCTCCAAATACCGAGAGTACCTTATTCCTTTACTGAAAACAGAGGGTTTTATTTGTCGTATACCGGTACAAGGATTACCAATAGGTAAGCAACTTCGGTTTTATAAACAGGCCTTAAGTAATGATGATTAACAGGTTTTTTCAGATGTGCTGTTGAAAATAGTGAGGGGGGAGAGATATTTATGGAGGGAGCAGAGTTAGTTACTTCGATTGATGAAGTAATCATTAATGTAAAGCAGTTTAATAAAGATTTAGAAGAGGGGACGAATGTTGTTAGTCAGTTAACAATGTTTAAGCATTGGTATTACATTTCTAGCCTAGGTATGTTCGGTCCAAGTAAATATATTGGTTATAAAAATATGAACACTTTTAGATATAACCGTGGAAAAGGAAAGACAGGTATTGATACTGAAAAAGTTCTTACAAAATGGTTTATAAAACTTCCTACTAGTTCTAAAGACGAAAATATGTATATGGATAAATTGATCGGTTTACTTAATTCATATGATAAGAAAGTCAGAAGTAATTCCTGTATCCATATTCTTAAGTAGTGGGTGGTGTAATAATTAATGGATGCTTTCGAACTCAAAGAAAGAATAGATAATCTTACTATTTGGAAAAAAGGAGATCAACGGGCCCCACATAAACCGCTGTTAATTTTATTTGCTCTTAGCCAGATTCAGGCCACTAATTCAAGATTTCTACACTATGAATTTGTAAGAAATAAATTAATGGAGCTGTTAAGAGAATTTGGTCCTGTACGGAAAACCTATCATCCAGAAGAACCATTCGTACGATTGAAAAAGGATGGGATTTGGGAATTGAATGGTGCAGTGAATTATCAGAGCCCTAGTAACAAATATTTGCTTACTAATAACATTGCAGGTGGATTTACTCGTGAGGTTTATAATCTTTTAACTAAAAACCCGAATCTATTGCAGGAAATCGCCCAATCCATCTTAGATAAACATTTTCCGGATACCATTCATGAAGATATTATTGAAACAGTTGGTTTAGAGTTTAATTTTTATAAGCGGAAGAAACGTGATCCTTATTTTAGGGAGAAAATACTAAGAGCATATGGATATAGCTGCGCTGTCTGTGGATTTAACGTTCGGCTTGCACATACATTGGTAGGGATTGAAGCCGCACATATAAAATGGCACCAGGCAGGTGGACCTGATCAAGAAGAAAATGGATTAGCCCTTTGCTCACTACACCATAAGCTGTTTGATAGAGGTGTGTTTACGATTTCAAAAGATCGAAAATTGATCGTGTCCCAGGATGCCCATGGAACTAATGGTTTTAAAGAAATGCTGTTAGATTATCATGGTCTGATTATAAGAAAACCAATTGAACAGGTATACTACCCGAATAATTCTTATTTAGATTGGCATGTGCGTGAAGTATTTAAGGGACCGAAAAGATACATTATTTAGATTTATCCACCACAAAAACACTAGCCTAAAGCGGGTTAGTGTTTTTTAAAGAAGGATTTTTTTCATATAAGTAGAATTAATTAAGTACGAATTAAAACTTAATAGGGGGAGAAATGTGAAGAGAATAGGTCGTATCACTTTTTTATTACTATCCGTATTATTTATTGTTACGGCTTGTAGCAATAATGAAGCTAGCAGTAAAAAAGATACAAATCGTATGAAAACAGAGAATGTAAGTGATGAAAATTCGAAGTTAGATGAAACAAGTAATGGACCCACAAATGGGGTACCACAGAAGAATGTGGAAATTGTGTCTTATTGGCCAACTGAGGAATGGCGGAAAACCTCGCCCGAAAGCGTTTCTATGGATAGCTCTTTATTAATTGATATGTTCCAAAAAATTGAGGATGAGGACATACCGATGGAGGGTTTTATCGTTGTGAAAGATGGATATATCGTTGCTGAGAAATACGGAGGGAAATATAGTGAAGAAACGCCTCATCCAATATATTCAGTTACCAAAAGTTTAACCTCTGCTTTAGTAGGGATTGCAATAAACCAGGAAGAAATTAACAGTGTTGATGATAAAGCAATTAACTATCTGGAGGAAGATAAATTAACAGACTTAAACCAATGGAAAAAAGAGCTTACGATTGAAAGCTTTTTAACGATGAAGTCTGGACTTGATTTCCCTGAACAAACACAAGAAGGTTTTTACGAATCAGATGCTTGGAAGGAATTTATGGTGGGAGAAAACCCGGCGTACTTTATTTTTAATCGTTCAGTACGTGAAAATCCAGAATCCTGGAATTATAGTACTGGTGATGCTAGAGTTGTATCAAAAATAGTTCAGGAAGCTACTGGTGATAAGCTTTCCGATTATGCACAGCAAAAATTGTTTAATCCGCTAGGTATCTCAGATGTTGAATGGCCTTCTGACCGTTCTGGCACGTCACTTGGAGGTACTGGTGTGTTAATGAAACCGCGAGACGTTGCCAAAATTGGATACTTATATTTAAATGATGGAAAATGGGCAGATAAACAAATACTGCCTAAAGGCTGGGTGAAGGAAAGCACGATTCCTCACGGTGATACGAACGGTAACTTTGATGGGGATAAATATGGTTATTTCTTTTGGTTAAAACAGGTAAACGGTTATGATACGTTTAGGGGCATGGGATTATATGGGCAGTACATGGTTGTTGTTCCGGAATTGGACCTTGTTGTTGTTCAAACCTCATCTGGTATGGATGTTGACCCACTATTAGAAAAGTATATTATTCCGTCAGTAAATTAGGAGATATTGCTAGAATGCATTCACCAGTAAAAGGGAAAGCTCGATGTAATGAATGTAACAGCATGTGAAAGGAGACAGCTCAGATGAAATTAAGTGTATTGGATCAGGCACCAATATCAAGAAATTCCAATGCCAAAGAGACGCTGAATAATACATTAAAGCTTGCAAAAATAACAGAAGAGTTAGGGTATACAAGGTATTGGGTTGCTGAACATCATAATACAAATGGGCTGGCTAGCACATCGCCGGAAGTACTGATTACACGGATTGCATCGCATACAGAAACAATACGCGTTGGTTCAGGGGGAGTACTGCTTCCCCAATACGCTCCGTATAAAGTGGCGGAGAATTTTAAAACGCTTGAGGCATTTTTTCCGGATAGAATCGATTTGGGAGTTGGACGTTCCCCGGGTGGATCACAGACTACCCGGTTAGCATTGACCGATAGCCTGAATAAAAGCTTGCGAGATTTCCCAAGACAGTTAGCAGATTTGCAAGGTTTTTTGCATAATACGTTACCAAAAGAGCATCCGTATCGCATGGTAAAAGCGGCTCCGCGGTTGGATAATGTACCCCCAATATGGGTGCTGGGTCTGTCGGAACGAGGTGCTAAGAATGCTGCTGAATTAGGACTTGGTTTCGTATTTGGGCATTTTATTAAACCAGCGAATGGTCAAGCAGTTATGGAAGCATATCGAAGTAATTTCCAGTCCTCGCCAAGCCTTGATCAACCCAAATCGATGGTATGTATATTTGTCGTGTGCGCTGACACGGAAGAACAGGCAGAAGAACTGGCGTTGAGTCAGGACAAGTGGCTATTAAGTGTTGGTAAGGGAGCCGATACAAAGGTTCCTTCGATTGAGGAAGTAAAGAAGAAAAAATTCAGCGATGAAGAATTAAACGAAATCAAGAAAAACCGAGAGCGTTGTATTATTGGAACACCGGCAAAGGTAAAAAAAGAACTGAATCGCCTCAGTGAGTTTTATCAGACTGATGAATTTATGATCATAACAAACATTTATGATTTTGAAGCCAAGGTGCATTCTTACCGGTTGCTTGCAGAAGCGTTTGATATTGAAAGATGATGTAGGGAATGAAGTGAACATCTTCAAATATATTGACAGTATAAATCTATATACTTTTTAGAATAAGGTATCGAGTAGCTATAACTACTATACCTGCAACTACAGACCGCATAAAGAGCGGTTGACCAATATGATGTTGTAGCATAAGAAGTAATCGCTTGCCATTGGTACTGGGGGCGGTTACTTTTTTTCTAGAGGATTATCGGCGGGACAAGGTGCCTGACCCTAATGTCCCACCTAGAGTAATATTCGTTATATTGGACAACCTATTTTGGAGTATGGATTAAATAGGAGGGGGATGAGTTGATTGACTTATGTTCGTCTTGGTTATGTTGCTATGAGCGTGCATTTAGAAAATGCTTCACCGTCCAAAACGATGACGTACACCAGATTTTCAAAACTAGACGATAGGGATGCGGCTATCCGGAAATTGGAGCAAATCGCAGAAACGAATTTACATAATTGCCTCAGATTGCTGCGACATAATTTGGCACATGATATTGCTTTTTTTCGTCTATCCTCTAAGCTTATCCCTTTGGCTACTCACCCTGATCTCAAAGACTGGGATTATATTCAATCCGTGCGATCATCATTGGAAGAAATACAAAAATTTCTCACACGTAATCCTACTGTCAGGGTCGACTTTCATCCTGATCATTTTGTACTGTTGAATTCGCCTGGACCAGATGTTTTAAAAAATTCGATAAAAAGTCTGCGTATGCATTATAGGCTGTTGCAGGGAATGGGAGTTAATCCTGAACATCGCTGTGTACTGCACGTTGGCGGAGGATATGGAGATAAAGAAAAAGCGCTCGAGCAATTTATTCATAATTGGGCATTTGTGTCGCCTGACTTACAGAGCATGATCATTCTGGAAAATGACGATAAAGTCTTCACACTTTCCGATACCTTATATCTAAGTGAGAAGCTTGCTGTTCCGATGGTATTTGATTATCACCATTACCTTGCAAATCACACAGAAACAGAAAACTGGCGTGAGAACTGGGAGCGCATTGTTCAGACGTGGGAGCACTCGACATTACCTGTGAAAATGCATATTTCAAGTCCCAAGTCAGATAAACAATTTCGCGCCCACTCTGACTATGTGGACAGTGCAATGTTTATGGATTTTTTACGGGAAATAAAAGGAACTGTTTCAAAAATTGACTGTATGATTGAAGCGAAAAAGAAAGACGCTGCTTTATTTAAATTAATGGATGATATAAAAAAGTATCCTGAAATCGAAATCGTGGATGGAGGTAGTTTTCATATTACGTAGATAGAATTGTACTACATTGAGCACCTTCCTTTAAACAGGAGGTGTTTTTCTTTTTACCCGTGACATTTTTTAAAGGAATTAATGATTTTAAATAGAAATAATTTAGTAAATGAGAAGAAATGGCTGTTGTAAGCTTTAAACAAAATTATTTCTTATGGGAGGGAGAAAATGGCAAACAAAATTCAAAAAATCACACCAAATCTGTGGTTGAATTCCAGGCAGAACAGGCTACGAGGTATTATGTTTCAATTTTTGAAAACTCTATAATTGACGATATTAGTTACTATGGTAAAGAAGGGTTTGAAATTCACGGAATGAAGCAATTTCATTTATTGTCAATTGTGAGTCACAGGAAGAAGTAGATTACTATTGGGATAATCTTTCTGAAGGCGGGGATGAACAGGCACAACAGTGTGGTTGGCTTAAAGATAAGTTTGGTGTGTCCTGGCAAATAGTCCCGACGGTCTTAACAGAAATGTTAAAAGATCCAGACCCTGAAAAAGCAAGTAGGGTTATGTCAGCAATGCTGCAAATGAAGAAAATTAATATAAAAGCGTTGAAGGAGGCTAAAGGAGAATAGGGTTTTATTAACTGTACTTAATTAAACAACAGATATTAGAAAGTAAAAATGACTTGGATATTTCTCCAAGCCGTTTTTACGTGTTGCGTAACATTTAATTGGAACCTCAGTTTTGTAACTTACAAGTGCCACTGTTTAGAAATCAACCTCGTTTTTATTTACGTTTTCCTCGAAGTAATTACCCCAATGTGGCTGCGTTCCATCAATGTCTGTAAAATTATATATTTCGGAGAGTTGCCAGCTACTTAAAACGTTACCAGTAAATCGGTTAACATCTGGGTCTAGGGCAAGGTGTTTTATCGCTTCTCCGATATAAAAAGGAGTCTCAGAGGCAATAAAATGCTTTTCTACTTTTGCACCTTCCTGCCAGTTTTCCTCTGTTACGCCAAACAATTCGAGCATCGCTTCTGAACGGAGGAATCCAGGTGTTACTGCGACTGATGTTATTTTATGGTCTTTAAGGTCAGCAGCCATCGCCAGTGCCATGTGAATGTTAGATACTTTAGCTAGACTGTAGTAAAAGTTTCCACGGTATGTATAGTCTGTACCATCTGTAATTTCGATGATTAATCCTTTGTTGTTTTTCTTCATTAGCGGGACTGCATAATGAGAAGTAATAATGTGTGATTGAACTGCTTGTTTTTGTATTTGCAATCCGTCCTGCAAGTCATGCTCGCCAAATGTCTTTTCCCAGTTTGTAAGTGGGTCACCTCCCCAAATGTCGTTAATTAATATATCAAGCTGTCCATTTTGCTCTTTATTAATGCGATTGAATAAGTCCACGACTTGATTTTCCTCAGTGTGATCGACTTGTATAGGGATGCCGTGGCCACCAGCATCCGTAACTAATTCAGCAGTATCTTCAATTGTTTCTTTTCTTTGCATTGGTGACATTTCTTCTCTGGTGGATCTTCCTGTTACATAAACAGTCGCACCTGCTTCACCCAGTTTACTAGCAATTCCCCGTCCTGCTCCTCTAGTTCCACCAGCAACAACCGCGATCTTTCCTTTTAACGTACTCATATAATCATCCCTTTCAAATCAGTTACTAAAATTATATACTATTTAATATGACACCTTTTGTCATGATTGAAAAATAATTTTAGGAGTGGACTTATGAAAGCTGAGCGTTTAATAAGAATACTTATAATACTGCAGCATGGAGAAACGATTTCTACCAGGACATTTGCTAATGAATTAGAGGTGTCGGATAGAACTATTCATAGGGACATGGAATCCTTAAGTGTTGCAGGAATACCAGTATTTTCTGAAAGAGGAAAAGCAGGTGGATGGCGTCTTATTGATGAGTGGAAAAATAAACTGAGCTGGTTAACAGAAAAGGAGATTATATCTTTATTCCTGCCAGCTTCTGAAAAAGTTCTATCAGATTTAAATCTGAATATATCGACAGATGAGATGAAACAAAAATTGTTGTTATCCGTACCGAATCATGTACGGCAAAATGCTGCCAACTTATGGGAGCGCATATATATCGACACAGATACATGGCGTGGATTACAACAAAATATGAGATCTATGGAACCTATCCAACAAGCTGTTATGGAAAATAAAAAAGTAACAATGGAATATAAACAAGCGAATAATGAAATGAAAACATACATAATAAATCCACTTGGATTAGTCTTAAAAGGAAGTGCGTGGTATGTAATCGCTATTAATTCTCGAAATTCATATCGAAATTTCAGGCTCTCACGTATAATAAATTTTACTGTATTGGAAGAGTCATTTACTAGACCTGATGGATTTATCCTGTCACAGTACTGGCAAGAATCCAAGAGAGAGTTTATTCAGAATTTGCCTGCATATCAAGTGGAGGTTGAAGTCTCGCGACAAATCATTAAGCGGATTATGTTCACGGGCCGTTTTGTCAGACACTTACATGAATCAACGAAGGAGTCAAACAATGAATGGGTACAGTTAAGTCTTGAATTTCCAACTGAAGAAGAAGCAGTCAATTTCATCCTCGGATTTGGCAACCAAATAAGAGTTAATTCACCGGTGCATTTACAGAGCATATTAGCAAAAAAGGCAAATGAAGTTCTGGAGCTTTACAGCGGGACAGTAGGGACAGGTCCCTTGTCCCAGGCAGGTTATAAGTTCTGACAGGGGTTACCATGGAGTTTTGTTCAATACCGTGTGGAGCAGTAATGTTTACAAACAGAATATAGGCAAAAAACACAAGTTAGCGGGACAAGGTTCCTGTCCCTCATTGTCCCGCTATACTTTTCTTCTTCTGTCTACTGCTTGTGGTGGTTCTTCCAGCCATGCGTGTTTAATGCTGAGATTTGCTCCGTCTTCACCGTACTCTAAGCTTTCTGTTAACACTCGCATGTAGTGGGATCCTAAGTCGCGCCTTTGAGCGGCAGCCAATGATTGGCCGTAATAACCGACGCCTGCTTGTGTAGTTCCAGAAACTTCAAACATCAATAATTTATCTGAAAAGGGTGAGGCTGTTGTTTCCTCGATATTAGAAGACCAAATCAATGATGCAGGCAAATCTTCTTCCATTAAAACAGAGTTCAAAACCTTTATGTGCTTCTCTGCAATATCTGCACCACGACGCATATATTCCCGTACTTCTTTTGCTTTGGCAACTTGGCTGAAACCGATTAGTAATGCGTGACCAACAGCATTACGTTGGATATTAAAGAACAATTGGTCAATTTCGATTGAGGTTAAAGGTCTGCGGTTTCCCAGCCAACCTGTTAAGAAATTTTGTCTTTCTACTGTATCCGCTGTTTTGGGTACTGGAATAAATGGTGATCTTGCATAGATACCTTTTGAGAGCATTAAATCGGTTGTTTCATTAAACAATTGCTCAGAAGTATCTATACCTTGTGTGAAGAAGTCCCGTATATCAGAACGAGTTGAATGCGTAAGTCCTACTGTATAGGAATTTAAGTTCATGGTGAGTTTGTTTTGTAAAAAAACTAAAAAGAAAGAATCTGCAAAAAGACGTGGTGCCGTTAAATCTACGTCTGCATCTGTAAAACCTTTAGGAATTGCATGTTCTTCATTTTGATAAATTTGTTTAATTTGTTCAATATTTTGTTCTGCGAATTGTTGTGTTTTTTCTACAATAGGGCGTATTTCATTGTCTTCCATAATAGCCAGTACATAGTTCATTTTGATAACCGTAGCAGAATTATCATTATAAGCAGACCATAAATTTGCAACTTCTGATGATGTTAAATTCGCTTGTGTTGTCATGATTATATTACCTCCAACAGATTCTAGATAATTGTATTATCTTACGGATATTATGTGGAAAAAGCTAATTTCTATACTAGGATGTATGAAGGGACAGGTTGATTGGTCAGATATAAATTAGTTGAGTATTAGTGAGACCTTAATGTATGGTGTGTCGTCAAATAGAAAGTGGGGTGGTTGCGTGATGGAAGATGAGGACTTGATCTCATTTAATGAGATTATGGAAACATACGGTGAGTCGATAAAAAGATTGATTTATACATATGTTCATGACTGGTCTGTGGCTGAGGATCTTACCCAAGATGTTTTTGTGATCGTTTATTTAAAATTAGAGACATTTGAACAGAGATCAAGTTTAAAAACATGGATCTGCAGTATTGCAATCAATAAATGCAAAGATTATATTAAATCCTGGAATTTTCGAAAAGTAAAATTATTTAATAGCCTACCAGAAAAGTATTTACTTACTATAGATAATAATCCTGAAAGCCAACTGATACAGCATGACGAGGATTTGTTAGTAGCAAAAACAATTCTTTCCCTTCCTATAAAATACCGCGAAATTATAATTTTATTTTATTACCAGGAGATGCAGATTGCTGATATTGGGGAAGTTCTTGGAGTGAAGGAATCCACTGTAAAAACAAGGTTGCAACGTGGAAGAGTGAAGCTGAAAAAACTGCTGGGAGGTGTGGACATTGAATAGGGGAGTAAAGAAAAGTCTGAACAAATATATGGGAGAAAAAAAGGTTTTTACCGAGGACGATAAAAGAGCGATTCAAATGAAAATTGCAGAGGGTAATAAGCCAAATAAAAATAAAATAACGTATAAAAGTATTGGGAATGGTTTTATTTTCGCATGCGCCTTATCCTTGTTATTTGTATTAATAAATCCTTTTTTTGAAAATACAGCTCAGGATCATGCGAATGAAGACGAGTATTTTACGTTTCAGCTGGGTGAAAAAGTATGGGATAGGGAGCATAGAACTCTTGTTTTTGGCAATCCAATTAAAACACCGCCATCGGTTGACATCACAAAGGTAGGTGAAGGGATGAAAGTGCTTACGGTTCCTGTTACATTTACATCGACTTTTCCTGGAATTTCAGATGTTAACCCGCTTGCTTTTGATTTGGTTTCCCCGACTGGTGAGGAAACGAACCCATACGACACTAAGATAATAAAGAATGATGGCTGGAAGTCTGGTACTTTTCAAGGCGGGGGAACGGTGACATTTGCCAACACCTATGTATTCCCCAAAAATGAAGATGGCTGGCACATCGAATTCGAGGACTGGAACTTTTTTGAGACGTTTGACAGATATTATATCGTAGAGTTTGATGAATAAAAGGCTTCTATAAAGTCGAGTAGAAAATTATAACTGGCCAAACTAAAAGAGGGAGAGAGTTTAAATTGGATAATCAATTAAATGAATTTACCACAATGCATGATGAATTTATTGTGAATTGGAATAAAGCAATGATTTCAGGTGACACATCGTCTTTAGAGAAAATGACTGAAGACTATTATGTCATTTTTTTCAATGGTGTAAACGAGAAACCTAATATTTTCAATAAGAAAGAAGCAGTAAGTGGAATGAAACAGTCTGTTAAGCAACTTTCAGGAGCTAAAAAGAAGTTCAAAAACAGAGTTATTCGTTTAAAGGATATCAATCATGCAGTTGTATTTTATGAACAATTAATAGAAAGAGAAGAGAAAGTATTGGCGAGGCTGTTTACTATTGAAAACTGGCAATTTACTAATGGAGAATGGCTGTTAAATAGGGAAACGGAAGAACCGATTTATTGATCTTCATTAGCGGGAATTTTAACCCTAGGCAAGGTGTCAGTTTTTGATAGTAAAATTGCAGCAAATTATTTTTGCCACGGGATCTTTATCTAGGTGCTCTAAAAAACAAAAGTTATTGGACAAACATAGGCAGTCGTTCCTTTGCTGAAGAGTAGTATTATTACATAAAGAATATATTTTTTTGCAAAAGGGGAACTAGTTTGCAAAACAAATTAAGGTGGAGGTATTGCTGGATTTTTTGGTTTATCTTCTTTTGCAGTGAGACTAATATTTATTTTCTTACCTGCTAATTTACTCATAAATATAATTCTGCTAACACGATGCCTGATAGCCCTCCGTCATTGTAGCGCTTAAAATTACTTGCACATTGAGGGCGAGGGTGCTTAACTGATTAAAATATGAGTTAGGTCTAAAAATATAAGGGGGATGTGATTATTTGTTTAGCTCAAAAAGGCTTCAGTTTCGAAAAATGGTGGAAAGTGACATTGAAAAGTATCATTCTTGGAGAAATGATATTGATGTAATGAAAACAACAAGCACATCATTAGATTTATATTCTCTTGATGAAACAAAAAATTTTGTAGAAAAGGTTATTCTTAATTCTACATCTTCTAAGAGTTATATCATTGAGGAGAAGGAAAGCGATACTGCAATTGGTGTAACGTCACTTATTAATATCGATACAAAAAATCGAAATGCGGAATGTATTATTGATATTGGGGAAAAGGAATTTTGGGGCAAGGTATATGGTACTGAAGCTCTGAAGATGTTACTTGATTATGCTTTTTTAGAATTAAATTTACATCGTGTTTCACTTAGGGTTTTCTCTCTTAACGAACGAGCTATACATATTTATGATAAACTTGGATTTGAGAAAGAAGGCGTAATGCGAGAGGGTTTATATAGAAATGGTAAATGGCACGACATCATCACCATGGGTGTTCTGAAAAGGGAATATATGAGTTAAAAATGAGTGATTGTTAAAAAAGTAATTACATCATTTTAAAAAAGGAGTTAACCAAATGTTATCCTGGTTAATAATAACTGGCTGTGTTGTATTATTCTCCATTTATTGTCTTCATATATATAATTTATCTAAGAACTATTCTATATTAATGGAAATGGTTATTGAAACTACTAAAACATTAACATATCAAGGTAATAGTGAATCTGAAATTCAGCGGATAAGTAACCTTATAGAAAAATTACATGAAAATGGAATTCAAGCGAAAAAAAAGAAATTCAAACAAACTGAAATTATGGACTCGGTTGGACATGGTGATAAGGTCTTCAGAGTATATGTACCCCATTCTAAATTGGAAGCCAAGAAAGTCTACAATCAAGTTTATGATTCTGGTATTTAGTAATTATTTAAGATACTGAATGGCATACTATAATTGTTTTTCTATTCTTTATTACACTACTGGGTGCCTAGTTGAAGAAACAATTGAAATAAAAGAAATCTCAGCTCATTTAATTGAACTGAGATTTTTTATTTGCAATAAGAAGCTTTCTTGTCTTACGGCAACAGTGCAACTAGAGCTTATTTATATTAGGGATTGGAGATGAGCCGTGTTTGCTATTTAACTATAATTTATTGTGTCATTACGAAATGCTGGGACCTTATTCCTGGTGTATCGTCAAATAATTAGAGAAGGATCAAAAAGGGGGATGTCAGTGGTTTCAAACAAAATGGAATGTAAAAGTGTAAACAAAGAATTTCAGGGTGATGGGATTAGTACATATGCTTTACAGGATATTAATATTCGATTTGAAGAAGGTGAATTGGTTGCCATAGTTGGACCATCTGGCTCTGGGAAGTCAACTTTGCTTAGTTTACTCGGTGCACTTGATTTGCCAACAGATGGGAAGATTCTCTATGGGGACAGTCCAATCAATAAGTTGAATCAGAAAAAATTAGCAGATTTTCGGTTTGAAAACATCGGTTTTATTTTTCAACAGTTCCACCTTCTGCCTATCTTAACAGCATTGGAAAACGTTATGTCTCCATTATTTTCCCGAAACGTATCGTATGACAAAAAAGAGCGAGCAGAAAGCTTATTAATCCAAGTGGGGCTGGAGGATAAATTTAATTCCTTACCTGCCCAACTTTCCGGTGGTGAGCAGCAACGTGTTGCGATTGCCCGTGCTTTAGTTCATGAACCTAACTGGCTGCTTGCAGATGAACCGACTGGAAACTTGGATACTGATACAGGAGAAATTATTTTTAACCGTTTAACTACACTAAATAAAGAGAAAGGATGCGGCGTTATTTATGTGACGCACGATCATGAATTGGCATCAAGAGCAGATCGAATTGTTGAAATGAAAAATGGGAAAATAATCAGCGATACCAGGAGCGAACTCTATGCTTAAATTTATATGGAATTCATGGTGGCGCAATAAGGAACGCTTTTTATTGCTGATTATCGGTGCACTTATAGTTAGTATTGGACTTAGTTATTTAGTGGGAATAACACAAGCTAGCAATGCAACAATCGTTGATGAATTACAAAAACGCTGGAAGTCGTCGTATCACATTGTCGTTCGCCCTCCTGATTCACGCAGCGTTACGGAGGACAGGAAGCTGTTAGAGCCTAATTATCTCAGTGGTTTGTCTGGTGGAATTACTCTCGATCAATATGAAAAAATCAAGTCCATGTCAGGTGTTGAAGTGGCGGCACCTATCGCAATGATGGGGTATATGCGAAACGCTATTCCACTTGACCGAGTTGAATATACTGAGCCAGGTATTTACCGGGTAACGATAGAAAATACTACTAATACCGGTGTGGAACAAATTACAGACGATTACACATATTATTTTACAAAAGGATGGGGAGGAATAAAAGAGCCAAGTGCTGGTGAATATGGTGTTACCTACTTTGATGGTATGTTTGAATACGGCACCGAGGTCCTGATTGCTGGCATCGACCCAGAGGCTGAGTCGGCACTTGTAGGAATAGATGAAGCAATCATTAAAGATGGTAATAGTCATTTCTTGTCAGACGAGGATAAAGTGGAAAAGGTTAATCTTGATACAAAGATTCCTGTCATCATAAGTAATGAGGAATTTGTGGAAGGAAAACGAACGACAACCGTTGAAAAACTAAATATTTCTTTTAAGGAAGATCCATCGTCTGCGATGAATAAAGTGAAAGAAAATGGTGGAGAAGACTACCTGGAAAAACAGCCAGGAAAACGGGTGGATCAGTTTATACACACTACGGAAGATACTCACCAGAAGATTGTCAATCAAATAAGTGGTGGAAGTTATGCATCAAAGGGCTTTAATTGGATGCCATTCAGACCGTCCTCTATTAAATACCGGGAAGTAAGAAGTCCTTTTCGAGATCGCTGGCCATTTGCCTATGAGGTAGAACCATATGTTGTCCCAGAGGAATCATTACTCGCTGTAGATCATGCGTACCGTCCAATTTCCATGTTCAGTGAAGACAGTTCAAAATGGCCAAGGCTACAATTAGACTTTAAGGGGGTATTTGATCCAAAAGAGTTAGATATCTCCAAAGATCCATTAACAGAACTGCCAATGGAAACCTATTTCCCTTCCAAAGCAAAGTGGGTACTGGACAAACATGAAAAGCCGGTTAACCCGCCACAGCAAATGAAACCACTTAATAACCCATATGGATTTTTGACTAAACCGCCTTTAATGCTGACAACAATAGAAGCTGCGGCAAAAGTATTAGGAGATGCACCAATTTCAGCAATTCGTCTCAAGGTGAATGGTGTAGAAGAATTAACAGAGGAAAGTGAACAGCTTCTTCAGGCAGTTGCTCAAGATATTGAAGATACAACCGGGCTGATTACCGATATTACCTTGGGATCATCTCCACAGCCTGCCTTGACCCACATACCTGGTGTAGGGGAAAAAGAAAACCTGGGCTGGGTAGAACAGCCATGGATTAAACTAGGTTCATCGGTTACTATTTTCAAAGAATCACAAATTGGAATGTCCGGTGTAATTGGAAGTGTAATTCTGGTAGCAGTTGTTTATGTCTTTTCCTCAAACATTATTATGATGTATGCAAGGAAAAAAGAGTTTGCTGTTTTACTTTCGGTCGGCTGGAGGCCCAATCAATTAACGAAACTTTTATTTATTGAAGCGGTGCTTATTGGACTGTGTGTATCGATGATTAGCTGGCTCATTCTTGGGTCTATCTATGTGATGGGTGACATCCAGACATCTGTTCTGCGATTGATTCTGATCGGGGTTTTTGGAATTACTATTTATGTGTTAGGTACGTTTATTCCAGGTTTATTGGTGCGTAATATCTCTCCGTATGAAACGATGAAAACTGGGGAAGTGACTGATAAAGGCAGCCGTTTATTTAAGACGACATCAATATTCCGTATGAGCATAAAAAACATACTGTCGAAGTGGAGACGCAGTATATTATCGATTATCTCGATTGCGCTGCCGACAAGTTTTCTGATTTTCTTTTTATTTATTACCCTTAAGCTTCGGGGGACGATGTTTACTACATGGCTCGGAGAATATGTTGCCATGGAAGTGGGCACCATGCATTATGTTGCAATGGGCGTTGCGATTGCAATTGCGGTTCTTACCACGGCGGAGGTTATTTGGCAAAATGTAGCGGAGAGGCAACCGGAACTTGCGGTATTAAAAGCGGTCGGATGGCAAAACCATACGATTCGAATGCTTGTGTTAATCGAAGGCGGGTTAAGTGGATTACTCGCCGGGGTGATTGGATTAGGTATTGCGCTAGGTATGATTTGGGGTATGTATGGGCAATTTCCGGTTGAACAAATTCCATTTTTCCTTGTGACTATTCTGATCCCAATTGTCACGGGAGTAGCAGGCGCGATCCTGCCAGCTCGAAAAGCCGGAAAAACCCAGCCATATCAAGGACTAAATGGCGGGTTATTCAATTCTAAAAAAACCGAAAAAAGCTTCAAATATGCATTTGGTGTGACTGGAATCTGCTTGTTTTTGGGTATTGTAATAGTACTTACACAGGCGATTCCAGATGTAAAGGAATCGGCTGCTTCTAAAGGGGATGGGGTAGATTCAACAGCGGTAGAAGGAACCACAGGAGACGTGCAGGAGAGTTTCACGCAAATAGAAAAGGAACCACCTCAAGAGGAAGAAGTGGGAAAGGATGGACCTGAAGGAGATTTTATTCAAGATAAAATAGATAATGCTCATGATGTATTCAGTTTGGGCAAAACGTATGATTCAGGTTTAGAGTCTGTTACGTTTAGTATAGCATCTGACAACCCCAAAGATATTCAGCCTGAAAGTGATGATACCGAACTAATTACTGTATTATCTGAGAGGATCCGTAGAGGTGAATCAGGAGGAACCCAATACCAGCCCCATCTTGGTTACCATCTATTCGATGAACAAGGTAACGAGTATGAAGCGGTTGATTATGATGTAGTAGAGGCGGTAAACTGGAACAAAATATCCTTAGATGTTCCGGGAAAACTAAAAATATTATTAACCTATGAAGTTCCAAAAGACGCTGAAAGACTAATTTTGCATGGATATCATTCCTGGATGCCAAGGTCAGGGGAACTTGTTGTTGAAATTAAATAGAACATTTAAAATAACATGTTAAAACATAAAACTCTGAGTCCGTTCTGGGATTCAGAGTTTTGTTTTTCGAATTTATTAATTTAGCTGGCTTTGATAATATGAAAGCAGGAAACTAGTTAAGGAGTTGTAAAAGTGGACACATTAACAATTAAAGAACTTATATCGCGCAATGAGATTCTTCAAGCATTTCCAGTTATGAATCAGCTGCGTACTCACTTGGATGAAAAAAAATATCTTGATTTAGTTACTGAGGCCCAAGAAAAAGATATGTACAGACTATTTGCTTTATATGACCAGGAGAAGATTGTTGCAGTAACCGGATTTAAACCAATGATCACGCTCTATTACGGCCGTTTTGTTTGGGTTTGTGATTTAGTTACCAGCGAAAACAATCGTTCAAACGGATATGGTGAAAAACTGCTTTCATATGTACATAAATGGTCAAAGGACAACGGCTATGAAAGTGTCGCATTATCATCCGGGTTGAAACGGGAGGACGCACACCGCTTTTATGAAGAGAAAATGGACTATGATAAAGTAAGTTATGTGTTTAAGAGGACTGTAGATTAATTATATCCATTTTTGAAGGGAGAACACAATGGGAGCATGGTTAAAAGAATTCATTAATACTTCGCGTGGCAGTTTTGAAGTTTTTACAAAGGGTAGTGGTGAACCACTATGTGTTACACATCACTATTCTGAATTTAACGAGACAGGTGATTATTTTGCAGAGTCATTCACCCATAGTCATAAGGTTTATTTGATTAACCTGAGGGAAGCTGGAAACTCAGTGAAAGCATCAGCGCCTTATCAGCTTAGTTTGCTTGAAACGATTATGGATTTAGAGGCTATTCGAACATCATTACAATATAAGATGTGGAGTTATGCAGGTCATTCAATAGGGGGAGTGCTTGGGGTTTTGTATGGAATCTATTTTTCCAGTAGTTTAAAAGCTAGCGTAATTGTGGGTGCAGCTGCAAGGGATTATGCCACATTTTCGTCAAATTGTATATATAATCCAGAGCATCCTAAGTTTGATGAAATGCAAGAGCTTATCGAAATTTTAAAACGTGATGATCTATCCCCAATGAGGAGAAGCGAGCTTTCAGCTGAAAGAACTAAATTATCCTTAAAGCAAGCTGATACTTATAATGATTTGTTTAGTAAGGATATACATAAGGGATTATCATCTGATCGGTTAAATTACTTTAATCGAGAGCTTCAGATTTTTGATGTTACCAGAAAACTTGAAATGAGTAATGTAAGGACTTTGATTATTTGTGGGGAACATGATGTTCAATGCCCATTGGAATATTCGATAGAGATGAATGAATTAATCCCAAACTCAGAGCTGATTATTTTTCATAACAGTAACCATTATCCATTCTTGGAAGAGGAAGAATTATTTAAATCGGAATCAGGTAAATTCTTCGAGAAGGGATATGCTACCTTTAAATAAAAACCCTTAGGTTATAGAGTGTGATTTTAAATCCAGGCCGGGACAAGGTTCCTGTCCCCTTTGTCCCGTTAAAGAGGTGAGGAAAGTTTCTTTTATGCGTATGGTTCGAAAGGTTAAGCAGTTTTTTGTGGATATACCAATTGAGGAAGGTGCGGTTATAAACGATCGTTATCGCGTTTTGCATGTAATAGGCGCCGGGAGCTATGGTATTGTTTATCTTGTGAAAGATTTAGAATTGGAGCTAAATAAGGTGGTAAAGCAGCTCCGGCCAAGTAAACGCCGGAATAGCAAGGAGGTTAATTTATTTAATGATGAATTGGCTGTACTTAGCAAACTGGACCATAATAGGATGCCACGGTTATATGAGGTATTTACAACTGGCGGAAATTATTTTTATACGATGAGTTTTATTACAGGAGACAATTTGGAAGACTTGATTTTTGCACGTCATAAAATCTTTCAGGAGAAAGAAGCTTTGCTTTTTATAGAGAAACTCCTAGTATTGGTAGATTATCTCCATAGTCGTAGCATCTTCCATCTGGATTTGCGAATTCCAAATATGATATTAAAGGATGAGGAGCTTTTTCTGATTGATTTTGGCTTGGCCAGACAAGAAAACACGAATACTCTACCCGATTCTCATCACCTCCTTAAGTTAAAACAACAGGATTACTATGATGTTGGTGATGTACTTCTATATTTACTTTATACATCGTACAGTTCCAAAAAAAAGAAAGCTCTTCCGTGGACAGAAGAACTTTCATTGCGAAAAGAAACCGTGCATTTACTGAAAAGGTTATTACGTATTAATGAACCATATTCTGATATAAGTGACATTTCGGTGGATTTGCGTACTGCCCTTGAAGCGAATGAAAACGAAATGGACTAGAGTGGATTAACTGCTGCTTCGTCCTTTTCGTTTGTACCGATTGCTTCCACTCATTGGATTATGCTTATATCGTTTGTTACTGCTGCTGCCACGGTTATAGTGGCCATGTCTTCGTTTACTGCTACCGTCGGACAAATGTTTGATTTGCTTCATAATCTTTTTAAACATTATCGTATACCTCCTTTCGACTCCTTAAAGTTGTTCCCTTTAGTTTAACATACCAAAACCTCTTCCTTGTGGGACAGAGGGGTCAGGTTCATCGTCCCAGCTTGGTTAATATTCCTGTCCCTGTTTACTTTTTTTTGGCCAGGAAAAGCTGCCGCCAAATACGTCGCGAACGTCATGGATAACTACAAAAGCTCGATCATCGACAGAATTTATGATGCGCTTGAGTCTCATCAATTGAAATTTATTGATAATGATATACGTCATATCTTTATCTTCTTTTAAATATCCGCCATATCCCTTAAATACGGTTGCACTTGTTTTCATTTCCTTAATTACTTCGTCTGCTAAAACCGATGCCTGGGTAGAGATCACGCTAACTGCCTTTCTTGTGTCTAAACCTTCCATTATAAGATCTGTTGATTTCTTTCCAACAAATAAAGAAACGATGGTGTACATGGTATTCAGCGGGCCGATTACCAGTAGGCCGGATAATACAATACATGAATCAAGTGCGAAGTTTGTCCTAGTTAAATCCCATCCTAAATTATAATGAAACATTCGGGCGATAATACTTGATCCACCCATGGAGCTGCCTGTACGAAAGATTAATCCGGCACCGATTCCAATAATAAATCCAGCGAAAATTGCCGATACGAGTGGGTCGCCTAATGGTTCAGCTTTTCCCTCAGATATAAAAATAAAGAAGGAAATAAGCGGTGATGTTAAGACTGATAGAAAAACCGTCCGTCTAGGTAATACACGGTATCCAACCAGCAAAATCACAGAAGTCAAAACAAAGTTCACAATTCCAGGGGACCAGTCGAATGCGTAGTGTAAAATAATCGATGCACCAGGAATACCACCTTCTGCTAATTGGTTTGGTATCACTAACATTGTTAGCGCCAATGCATAGACCATTGAACCAATAATAATAAGTAAAATGTCTCTAATGAGTTTTGGCATGCTTTTTCTCCTTAATTTAAGGGCTGCAATTCATTTTCGTCGCTATGCATTAATGTTCCCACAAACACAGAACATAAAACGGCTAAATTTCTGACTATAGGGAAGTCGCATTCTACTGGGACAAGGAACCTGTCCCTTATGTCCCTGAATATAAAGCCTTTATTGTTGCCAAACTACGTGTGTGGAGGTGTATTATATGGGTAAGCGAAGGAAAAATGATAGTGGCGTAAGCGATGAGCAAGCTGTAAGAAGAAACTTGTCGAGGGATTTTGATCATGAATTTGCCAATGAGCCGCTAACAGAAGCTGAACGACAAAATAATAAGAAGACGAAAAAACGGCAATAAAAGTTTTCGGGAATGTACTAATTCTACATTCCCCATTTCTTTAAAAGGGGATTATGGTATGAATGTCCGAATTGAATTATCCTATACAACACCCAAGGGAACGGAAACAACATTCAGCTCAGAGGAGATGCGTGCGAAAAAGGCACTTTTAATTGCAGAAGACTTGGAAAGAACTGGACGAATGAAAAACCTTAAGTTTATTGACCATCATGAAAATAGATGGAATTTGAAGGAACTAAGGAAACAGATGGAGGAAATCAAAACGGAGCCTCATCATGTGACGGTTTATTTTGATGGTGGATTTGATCTGGAAACAAACAAATCAGGCCTGGGTTGTGCGATTTATTATGAGCAAAATAACAAGTTATATCGTCTCCGCAAGAATGCTCTTGTTGAGGAGCTTGAAACGAACAATGAAGCTGAATATGCTGCATTACACCTTGGTATACAGGAGTTGGAGCTTTTAGGTGTCCATCATTTACCTGTTACATTCATTGGAGACTCCCAGGTTATCATTAACCAGTTGAAAGAGGATTGGCCATGTTACGAAGAGGAACTAGCCAAGTGGGCTGACCGAATCGAAAGTCATGTCAGCAATCTCGGTATCGACGCCGAATACAAACTAATTTCCAGAAAAGGCAATAAAGAAGCAGATCAGTTAGCATCTCAGGCGTTAAAGGAAATTGAAATAACGAGTACGAGTGAAGTGAAGGCTTAGTTATATCTCAATGTGTTGTTTTTCTCCCTGACAAGTAATACATATGAACTTTGCAGATAATTATCAAATTGATTCAAAAAGTTCTATAATAACAGTAGAATAGAGGATTAACTGGGGGGAGGTAGACTCATGGATCCGTTAGATATTGTTGATAATTTAGAGAAGGTAAAGCCTGTATATCAGCCAATTATCAGTGCCGTTCGGTATGATGTGATTGGTTATGAAGTATTGGGCCGATTTCAGGATGGTCAGGAGTGGAGAAGTCTTGGCGAGTTCTTTCAGGATAACGAAGTTCCAGAAGAATTCAAGGTTGAAGTGGACCAGTACTTACTGGATATAGCTGTTTCAGAAATGCTGGAGCTAAACAAAGAAGGCTATTTATTTATTAACCGAAATGCTAAACAATTAATGATAGATAATGGTGAATACTTGTTAGAAACGCTGCTTACCTTTGAGCAAAGAGGATTTGCTATGAATAGAGTGGTCATAGAGGTTACAGAACATGATTTCGATGAAGAGTTTGATTCTCTTAGTCATTTGCTCAACTACTACAAAACATATGGTATTAAAATTGCTATCGATCGTGTAGGGGCTAAGAGCTCTAACATTGACCGAATCCGGCAGATTGAACCTCATATTTTAAAAATAAATACTAAAATTATTCGTACCTATAACACAGAAGGTTTTCAGGACATTATGTATTCATTATCTATGTTGGCCCGTCGTATAGGGGCAGCGATGTTGTTTGAAAATATTGAGGTTGACTCTCAGCTGCACTTTGCCTGGAAACATGGAGGGCGTTACTATCAAGGTCATTACCTGGCAGAACCAGATTTTAATCTTGCATCGAGTGATACTTTAGCTTTAAATCTTGAAACAAAAGTCGATGCATATATTCAGCGTGAGAAATCATTAGTGGAGCAACGGCTATCCTTAGTCTTGTTATGGGAAGAAAAGATTAAAAAGTTACTTTCCAAATGGGATGGACCTGATAAGGTAGATTCGTTTATTGAAGAAATTACGAACCAATTTAATAATGAAAGCTTTCGTATGTTTATTTGTAATGGAAACGGTCTGCAGGTTTCTTCAAACTTTCGAAAGAGAGACGGGAATTGGGAGCAGGAACCACATGAAAAAGGATCAAATTGGGCATTTCGTCCTTATTTCCTGGAAAATGTGATGCAAATGAAAACATGGAAAAAAGGTATGTTGTCCGACATTTACTCTGATATTGAAACAAGGGAAATGGTACGTACCTTCAGTTACCCATTGACCGATCAGCATTTTCTGTTTATTGACATAGGTTATTCTTTTATTTACGAAAATGAATTTTTACTGATCTGAAGGTACTGTATAGAGATGAATCACCTCAAAAAACTTTTGGGGTGATTTGTAAATAGGATAATATTAGTATGCTAATTTATGTTAAGATAGGTATATAGTTACAAATATTGTTTTAATTTTCTTGCATACTACCATTATTTACATATTTCGACACTTCGCTTATACTACTAAGTAACTAGTTAAAATAGATTTTAATCAAAATAAAAGAATGATTGAATATTAGATTCAGAGAGGATTGCGAAATGCGGAATCAACTTAGAAGCTCTACTTTATTAAATGAAGAGAAGCGAACCACTATATGGTTTTTGTGGTTGTTTTATGTCGTGTATTTTGTGTATGATGTGTTTTATTTTTACATATTGCCTGATAACCCTTGGAGTGCAGGACTAGGATTACCTACATTCGGTTTTAATTACATTATGTACTTAGTAATGCTTTTCCTTTTACCAATATCCTATTATTTAATTAAAAATAATACCCCTGGGCCAATTAAATATATATACTTTATAACATTTACACTATTTAATATTGTAAATGATATTTGGGTATACTCAGGGAACGACGCTCCCTATGGCAGTGGTAATGTAATTGAAATAGTTATAGTGCTTTTTTCACCAATCTTTGTAAACAAGAGGTTTTTTAATTTAGTATTTTTAGGTACAATTTTTAAATTTATAGTTGTTGGACTTTCCATACAAGATCCTCTGGTTATACTGCCATTACTTATGGTAGGTATTTTGGCAATGATTGCCTATATTCTGCTAAATCGTTTTTTAAGCTATGTTTCAGCCGTAGAGAGTTCCTATGATAAACAGTTGGAAGGTATGGTGAAAGGAATTATTGCGACTTTGGAGCTTAAGGATCCATATACAAGAGGGCATAGTGAACGGGTAGCTGGATATGCTATGATTCTAGCGAACGCAACTGAGGAATTTCAAGACGATGAATTAAAATCTTTTTACTATGCATGTCTGTTACATGATATTGGTAAGGTCCATATTCCGGATTATATCTTAACTAAACCAGGTAAACTAACATCTGAAGAGTTCGATCTAATTAAGGCTCATCCAAGTGTTGGTGCGAATGCAGTTCAACAAGTGGAAGGGATTGCTGACAACATTGATGTTATCTATCATCATCATGAGCGTTGGGATGGTAAAGGATATCCAGATGGTTTAATGGGTGAAGAGACACATCTACTACCGAGAGTGACAGCAATTGCTGATGCATTTGATGCAATGACTTCCTCTAGATCCTATCGGTCGGCATTACCTTTGGAGGAAGCTTATAATCAAATTATTGCCGGAAGGGGTACCCAGTTTGATCCTGAGTTAGTAGATCTTTTTGAGAAAGTATATCCATCTTGGGCAGATTATCACAATAGCTATTATAATAAAGATGATAGTTTGGAAGAGGCTGCTACCACGAAATAAAGGGGGTGAAATTATTATGAAAATCCGTAAACTTAACAAGATTAAAGTGACATGCTGGTGGTGTCCTTGGTTTGTCCGTTAGTATCTTCAAAAAAGATTTTTCATGGATGCTAGAAAACTAGCATCCTATTTTTTCTTTTCTACATAGGTGGTGTGAACATGAATTTATCCTTGCAATCCCAACTTACCTTATATCCTCTAACGATTCGAGAAGATAAGAAGCATTATATTGTTGAAGAAAGTTTTTCAGGTGATTTTTTTGAGATGCCTAAGATCTGTATCGATGCTATCAATTTGATAAATAAAAGTTTCACATTAGATCAAGTAGAGCAACAGTTGAAACCACACTATCCGGAGGAGGAAGTGAATTTAGTTGAATTTGCTGAACAACTTGTAGAGCTTGGCCTTGTTCAGGAAATTGATGGTGAAGAGGTCCAGGTTACCAAAAATAATGATTCTCCCAAGGGATTTACATGGCTTTCACCTAAAGTAGGACAGTTCTTTTTTAATAAAGTGACAACAAAGCTTTTTATGGCCATCATAATTTTAAATATCCTTCTCGTGATCATAAATCCACAGTTACTCCCTGCATACCATGATTTATTTATCTTTGATGCCATGACGTTTAATATTTTGACGTTTATGGGCATAAGTCTGTTATTAATTATTATTCATGAATTTGGTCATATTTTGGCCGTCCGTTCTCATGGCTTACCAGCTAAGCTGGATGTTGGGCACCGATTATTATTTGTTGTGTTCCAAACAGACTTGTCAACAGCATGGAAGCTGTCATCGAAACAGCGAAATGTTTTGTATCTTGCTGGGATATGTTTTGATCAACTGATGATTCTTATTGCATTTATTCTAAAATTATCTTTCCCGGAGGCTAGTTCACTCTTCATTGGTATCCTGGGAGTTGTCGTGCTAGATATCTTTATTAAGACGGTTTACCAATGCTGTTTTTATATGAAGACAGATATCTATTATCTCTGTGAAAATCTGACAGGGTGCTACAACTTGATGGAAAATGGTAGACAGTACTTAAGCAAATGGCTTCCATTTATAAAGTCGGATTTCACGACTGAAACATTTGAGGATGAGGCTAAATTTGTTCGTATGTACAGTGTGTTTTATATTTGTGGAGTTCTATTAACATTTAGTATATTTATTATTTATTTTATACCACAAGTATATTACGCGTATTCACAAACGTTACCTGAATTATTGCATCCAGGTGGAAACCCATATTTTTGGGATGCGGTAGTTTTTCTTGGACAAACAATACTTATGGGTAGCTTACTTATTTATTCCTGGCATAAATCCAATACCTCCAGAACATACTAAGTATAAGTTTTGGAGGTGTTTTTAATGGATAACAACGAGTTTGAAAACGTATATAATGATTATAAGAATCAGGCGGAAGCCCCGGCACAACATGAGGGAGATCCATATCAGGAACAAATAGTTGCTGTTCGCAAAAATGATGATGGTGATATTATCGCATTTAAGACGGAGAGCGGAAGAGAACTTGATTATGTGATGGCATTAAGTGAAGCAAAAGAAGGTAAGCTTGCTCACGTAGATGTCTTTCATAAGTATGGCAGGGATATTATTCGAAGCGAACCAGATGGCGTGAAAGAGAACAACTTAGATAACCTGGATACATTTTAATAAAAAGTTTGATCATGCCCATTCCTTTAGAGGTCTGGGCTTTTTTGCAGATAAGAAACCAAGTAATCGAGCTTGTGAGGTATTTTCATGAATAGAATAAATTCTTTCTGCTAAAGTGCAATTAAGGTTTGGGGATAAGCAATGTTTTCTAAATTTTATCCCTCAAAATGATTGCCAACCATGTGATGGAATTCTATAATGGAAGAAATGTCTGAATCTTTAAAGGGGAGTGATGTCAAATGCCAATTAATATTCCAAAAGAATTGCCTGCCAGTGACTCTTTAAAGCAGGAGAAAATTTTTGTCATGGATGTAGCCCGTGCCAAAACACAGGATATCCGTCCTCTTAATATATTAATCTTAAATTTAATGCCTGAAAAGGAAAAAACGGAACTGCAGCTGTTGCGGCTGCTGGGCAATACCCCGCTGCAGGTCAATATCAGTTTTCTCAGGACTGCAACACATCGGTCAAAACATGTGAGCAGGCATCACCTGGAAAACTTTTATACTACCTTTGAAGATGTCAAGAATCGCCGCTATGATGGAATGATTATTACAGGTGCACCAATTGAAACTTTGGAATTTGAAGACGTAACCTATTGGGAAGAATTGAAGGAAATTATGGAGTGGGCGAATAAGAATGTCACTTCAACGCTACACATATGCTGGGGAGCCCAGGCAAGTCTGTATTATCATTATGGGATTGAAAAATTTATGATGGAAAAGAAAAGTTTTGGTATTTTTAAGCATCGCATATCTGATCCTACTGTTAATCTTGTACGCGGTTTTGATGATATTTTCCATGCACCACATTCAAGGTACACGAATGTTCCAAGGGAGGAAATTGAAAAGAATCCGGACTTAACACTTTTGTCCGTTTCTGAAGAGGATGCACCGTTTATCATCATGTCAAAAGATGCCAAAAATATCATGATTACCGGTCATTTGGAATATAACGCGACAGCTCTTGCTGAGGAATATAAACGTGATATTGATAAAGGACTGGAAATTGATATACCAGCCAATTATTATCCAAATAATGATGTTAACGAACTACCGCCAAACATATGGCGCTCACACAGCCATTTACTTTTCTCGAATTGGCTGAATTACTATGTCTATCAGGAAACACCGTTTAAATGGGATTAGTATTCATTGGTAAATTGGTCATAAAAATAGTTAAAACTGCAATCTCATGTACCGTGAGGATTGCAGTTTTTTGATTGTATAGAAAATTATAAACTTTAAGTGCTGTGGATAATTGGACTTCCGAATCAGCGACGTCCAGCTCCGACGTACAGGACGTACTAGTGCCGGTGACGCCACAGGACGTGGCGTTCTCACCGGCCAGCGCCTAGCGCCTAGTGGACTTCCCTCCCCGTGTCTACGATAAGAAATAAAGGATGTTCGACTAAAACCACCACATCCTGTGGCAACGTCGAACTACCCCACGTCCTGTGGGGCAGCTTACGCTCTTCGTGTACCCTTTATCTCACACGGTAAAAGGAAGATCGACTAACACCGCCGCTTTGCGCGGCAACGTCGACCCACCCGCAGCGCTGAGCGCAGTCCATACGGCGCTGAACAGGCGCTTCCGCTTTTGTTCTTGGAATAACGTTAACTATATTACACAACCTAAAATATGGAGGTGAATTTACATGCCAAAAGGGAAAAGCAAAAAAGACTTTGCTGATGAAAATAAATTATACAACCCGGACGCTAAGTATTATGAAAATCAGGGCAGTGCAGATACTTCAGATAAAGTTGCTGGGAACAAACAGTTGAATCGGAAAAATAAATGAGTCTTAAATTAGAAATGGTGCATTGGTGCCTCGGACTGCTGTCTCTGGTACCAGGCACTTATCTGCTATTTTCTTTCCATTCTATTATTCGCACCAATCTCTCCAGCTTATCCAACTCGAAAAAGAGTTCAATAATACTGTTTGCAATCGGAAAAACAAAATTCCATTTATCAAGTTCAGACCCTTGCAGTTCCTCGACAAGATTATTAATTGTAATTTGCATTGCTGTCTTTGTTTCCTTCTGCAGATCTATATCGAGGATGATTTTATTCTCATATAGAAGCAATATATTTTCGCTGTAGCTGTTCATTTCTTTTACCAGTTTTTTTATCATGTAAGATTTATTGTCTGGAATCGCCTCGATTTCGTTGATATTCTTCTCTAACTGTCGAATTAATGTCTGTTTTTTGCTTAGCATTCGGATCATATGCTTATAAATGATAATGTTTCTGTAAAAGCTCCGCCGGTTTTTAATAAACAGACGACCCCTTTCGTCAGATATAATGTCATAATAATCCGTTGCATCAATAATTAACTTTTCAATTTCCGTGCCTTCCTTTTTTACTTCAGAACTGTTCATTGTCTTATTCGGTATTACGCGCAATAGGAAGTTCGTTTTCTCACTTGCATCTTTAATCAGGCTAAATAAATTCTTCTGATGATCCGGTGGGAAAACAATCATATTAATGATAAAAGCAGAAAACACCCCAATTGTAACCAGTGACAAACGATCAATAATATACATAATGCTTAACCCATCTTCGTTTCCAAGCATCAATGCGATAATGGTTAAGACCGTTAAGCTTACAGTTTTATGCAATCCAAGCCTAACGTTAATAGCAATAGATATGATTACAACCAATCCAACTGAAAGTGGATGGTGTCCGAGCAGAAAGGTACCCAGTAATGCAAACACAAGTCCAACCCCATTGGAAACAACAACTTCTTTAATATAATTATAAGACCGCATAATGGAAGGCTGCATAGCTAGAACTGCAGCAATAGCCGCCACAATTTCCAACTCGAGTTCCAGCATACCTGTAATCAGTAATGTTAATCCAACTGCTAGGCCTGTTTTTACCATGCGCGGGCCGATATTGAATTCCATGTTAAGCACCCCTAAAATGTTACGTATATTGTTATTTATATGCGAGAGGTTTTGGGACAGACCTATAGAATAATCGTATGAAATGATAGAAGAAGCCTTATTCCCGTTTACGGTTTAAGGCTTTTTTGAGTTAAAGAATACTACTACTAAGGTACTATTTTGCCCGACCTGATAGACCAAATTACGCATAGACAAGCATAAACCAAGTTGATAACCTTGATGTAAGGGTTTTCAATTTTGAAAAAAATAAAAGAAGGTGAATATCGTGACTAGTCGATCAAAAAAATTCTTTTTGCTAGGCATTAGTTTATTAGTACTTATTCCATTTCTGCCAGGTAACTATGTAGATGCAAAAGAACATGATTTAAAGATTAATCCTTCACCACAGGAGATGGAAGTGCTAGGGAAAGGTTTTCCGTTAACGCCTGTTGTTGGACTTGTTGTTGGAGAAGGTACCGATGATGCAGCGATTCGGGAGGTTGAGCAGGCTTTAGAAGGAGCAGATGTCAAGCGCATCATCCGAAAAAGTTCCGATGAGCCTGCACCTGAAACTCCTGTTACAATTTGGATCGGAGGCCCTGATGAAAATCAGGAATCCTCAGATATATTGCAACAACTTGATGTGGATGGTCCTGAAGGGTTGAATGATGAGGGACATGTGCTAGTCTCAAAACATACTGATAAAAAGCGGATAGTGCTTGCTGGGAAGAGTAAAGCCGGAACGTTTTATGCTGCCCAAACTTTTGAACAATTAATTCAGGAAAAGCAAGGACGTGACTGGATTCCAGCAGTTGAGATACGTGATTGGCCTGAGATGGCAATGAGAGGGTCAATTGAAGGATTTTACGGTCCACCATGGTCACATGAAGACAGATTAAATCAAATAGAGTTTTATAGTGAACATAAAATGAACGAGTATATTTATGCACCCAAAGACGATCCATATCATAGAGAGGATTGGCGTGAACCATATCCGGAAGATGAATTGAATCAGCTTGGAGAACTGGTCGATAAAGCAAATCAAAATCATGTTGAGTTTACCTTTTCGCTCTCACCGGGTAATACCGTATGTTATTCGGGGGATAGGGATTTTGAATTATTAATGGATAAAATGGAAGCTGTATGGGACTTGGGTGTTCGTTCCTATGCCATTTTTTTGGATGACATCAGTTATGAACTTCACTGTGAACAGGATCAGGAAAAGTTTGGAGACGATGAAAGTCCAACGGCTGCAGCGCAAGCATATCTTTTAAATCGTTTTAATGAAGAATTTATTCAGACTCATGAAGGTGTTAAGCCTCTGATTACGGTTCCAACAGATTATGCAGGAAATGATTCAACAGTTTACAGGGAAAGGTTTGCCAAGTTGGCAGATAAAGACATTGTCGTCATGTGGACTGGTTCTGCGGTTGTTCCCGAAAAAATTGAATCAGACGAGGCAGAACAGGTTTCCCGGATTTTCAAACATGACCTGCTTATTTGGGACAATTATCCAGTTAATGATTATGACCGAAATCGACTGTTTCTTGGGCCGCTTGTAAATAGGGATAGTACTTTATCAGACCATGGTGTCATTGGCTTGACAGCAAACCCGATGAATGAAGCGGAAGCCTCTAAAATACCATTATATACGATTGCAGATTATACATGGAATCCAAAAGACTATGAGCCACATGAATCGTGGAAGAGAAGTATAGAGTCATTTGGTGGAGATGTATCGGAAGCATTAAAGACATTTGCAGAAAATAACTACTCATCACCAATAAACGGTACTGAATCATTAACGCTCAGACCACTTATTCAACAGTTTTGGGATAGTTATGATGGTGGAAATACAAATGGGGTTAGCCAAAAACTACTAGAAGAATTTGCACAGCTTGAAAAAGCGTCAGACAAACTTCAAAACAATTTAGAGAATCAAAATTTTCTAGATGAAGTTGCTCCATACCTTGAGAAATCGGAGCTATACGGAAAAGCGGGAGAAGCTGCAGTGAAGATGCTGATGGCACAAAAAGAAGACAATGGTGAATCTGCATGGACCGAGCGGCTAATTTTACAGAAGGCATTAAAGGATGCCAATGATATATCACAAAAAGTTGCTGAAGGCGTAATAAAGCCATTTTTAACGAATGCCATTCAAAAAAGTAATGAGTGGTTTGGTATCAAAGCAAGTCGTGGTACGAGTACATTAGGAACTTATCAGGATTATTCGCTCTCAAATATGACTGATGAAGATTTAAATACGTATTACTGGAGTAATGAGGCAGCTAAGACTGGAGATGCTGTAGGAATTGACCTTGGTGATCGCTTCACAGTGGAATCTATTGAACTACTAATGGGTACAGGTGAAAAGTCTGCTGATTATATTCATCACGGCGTACTAGAGTATTCCCTAGATGGAGAAAACTGGACTGCATTGACTGAAAAACAAAATCAGGCAGAAATACAAGCTGAGACAGAAGGTATTGAGGCAAGATACATTCGATTCCGTGCAATAGAAGATCAAGTTAGTTGGGTCCAGGTAAGAGAGTTTGATGTGAAAATAGAAGGTGAAATTGAAACCCTACCTTTAACGACCATGGGAACCTATCAAAATTATGCTTCGTCCAATATGATTGATGGGGACAATAATACGATTTACTGGAATGGCGAGCATGTTAATAAAAATGATGCTGTGGGGGTTGATCTTGGAGAAACTTACACGGTAGATAGCATTGAGCTGTTAATGGGTTCAGAGGGTAGCCCGGATGATTATATTGATCATGGTGCATTGGAGTATTCAGTAGATGGTGAAAACTGGACAACGCTGACAGAAAGACGTGATCAACAAGAAGTCACGCTAGATACTGACAGTATTCAAGCAAGGTATATTCGGTACAGGGCATTGTCTGATCAGGATAATTGGCTTCAGGTAAGGGAGTTCCGTGTTCAAAGTAATAAAGGAACTGACAATGTGAGCGGCGGACCACCGGCAGTAGATGGAACTAGCCTTAGTAATCTTTCAGATGCTTCATTGTCTAGTGCATATCAGGCGAAGAGACCACCAGAAGCAGGAGAGTCTATCGTATTAACATATCCTAAGCAACGTATGCTTCAAGAGTTAGTCATTTTGCAGGGAGAACATTCCCAAGCAAAAGCGACAGTACAAATCGAGAACGAGAATGGTGAGTGGGTGACAGTTGGAACACTTTCAGGAATATATTCAAAGGTGGAGGCTGGTTTTGAAACAAACAAGGTTAGATTAAATTGGCAAGAAAGCTCAGAGACTCCAACTATCTATGAAGTTATTCCGAAGTGGGACAATTAAAAAAATGCAGGTAACAAAGAATAGGGTCATTCCAGGATTATGTCCTGGATGACCCTTTTTTAGCAGATAAGAAACCACCATGGCTGCTGAATGCGCAGCCAGCTTTTATCATGAAAATTATTTTTCATGTTGTAGATTTGAGGTTTTGCGGACACCAGAGACCTTATTTGACTGAAATACAGGAAAATGGTGATGTCTGCGGACACCAGGGACCTTATTTCACATAAATACAGTCAAACAATATGATATATGTGAAATAAGCGCTTCTGTGTCCGAATAACTTTGAGAAGATACTTTTATATAGAAATAGCGTCTCCTGTGTCCTCTAAAATCAAGTCACAGAGGTATTTTCATACAAAAGTATAAATCCTTTCTTACTGCATAAGTGCACCTAAGGCTTGGTGAATAGCCAAGTTTTAAAAATTAGCTATTTATATAAGGCTTAGGAGCATTTATGTTACGATTTATCTTGTGGTTATAGTTATTCTCATTCAACAAAAGTGAGGTACATCGTTTCGGGAAATCATATGGTATAAACTGTTGATAATCATCAGGCAAGATATCAGTATCCTGAAAATTCCTGGATAAATTTTCAATAGGCTGTAATCTGCTATCAGACTGTTGTTTTAGATGGTTAACGACAACATTTCCGATAAATTTCCCTAATATCAGTCCTTCATTATTATCTGATGGAAAATGTACTCCAGCATATAAACGGCTGAGCGCATTGTCACTTGCTATCTTCCAAAGTTTTCTTGATTCTTTAGGAAAAAAATAACTTAAGACAGTTGCTGTACATGCTGACATCGTTGCATGGCCAGACGGATAAGTTGGGAAACGAGGGGTACATAGTAATGTTTTCATACGTTGGTCATATTGATTAGGTCTAGCTACATCAAAGCGGTATTTTAAATCCCATACCACAATCATCGTGTCGTTGACAGCACCCTGTACTGAGGCTAATATACGTGCAGCACTCGTTGGGCTTACATCATATGAATCAATTATGCGATCAATGACGGGGGTCCACTGCTTAGTAGGGACTCCAGTTCCATAATAGATACCAATATCTCTTTGGTTAGTGGTTAAATTACGTAGTGTTCTTCTAACGACCCGTAACTCTTTTTCGAAATTGATTAAATTAGGGTGTGTTATAGGAAGTTTTAATTTTTCCCCCTTGGTGTCTAAAAATCTTTCATCTTCGCCTCTTTTTAAATAGGTTAGCGGCCAGGATCCCGCATAAGGAGTAACGGGGTTGGTAGGAGGATTCTTTTCTCCTGCATATGGTAACTCAGTCCAGTTTAAATAGTTTGTTTTCAACTCATTTTCACCTCCATATTTACTTCCTATATAATATGGAAAAAATGTAATAATGAGTAGACTCCTTCAATTTCTATTTTAGTTCTTTTGTTTCTTCAGAATACAAGGCTGTTTGTTTTATGTTTACTCCAACAAATGACTCTAATATTGCCTGGCCACCAGCAATAGCTAATATGAAAATCAAGTATTTAGCAATAAAAGGGATCCATAAAAAAATCACCGCTAAAAAGGTGGCGCACCAAATTCCTGCACACCAATAGCAGGTTAAAAGGTAACCAACTTTTGATTTTGGCACCTCTTTTGATTCGTTAGCTGAAGTCTTTTTCTTTGTTAAAAAAGGTTTCCGAATAAATTCAGTTATTTTATCAAATACGATTAAGTGTGTTAGGCGATAACTGGCGAGTATAATCATCACAAATGATATCCAAGAAATTTCCATTTAACCAGACCCTCTCCATAAGTACATTAATAAGTTCCCCCTGTAAAGGCGGCCATTTTCAATATTCAATTTCCTCAAAGTCATCTGGTTTAAGGGTTGGTTGTTTTTGTTTTAATTTATCGTTATTTGCAATTTCCTCATTTGTTTCCTGATATGGTTTAACTTTGCTAAATTGTTCTGTTGCCGGTTTATCGTTTAATTTTTTATCATTCATCGAGATACATCCTCCTTATTTCTTGTATTTAATATCTGGAGTTTAGTTTTCCAACTTTATATGTTTTTATGACAGGAAATCAGATGTGACTGGGTAATAAACACTATACTAGGATAATAGTTTTATCTTTCAATCTTTCTACAATAATCGACAAATTTTTCCTGCGAATTATGTTAAATTAATTGTCATATTGAGGAGGAGGAAACAGAAGATGAAAAAAATATTGTTTTTCACCGTATGTTTACTAGTTGTTTTCGGCATGAATGTCTCTGCCAAACCAGCTGTTCCAGACGCAGAACCGAAAATTAAGGTTGAAGACGGGGTTACACAAGCCGTCTTTTCCAAGGAGGATGCAGTACGTGAAACCGTTTACATCGAGACAACTGTTGACAGCGATGGCGATGGACAAAATGACAAAGTTCATGCCGAGATTATACGTCCAAAAGAAACGGAGGAAGGGCTTGAGGTACCAGTTATTTTTGAAATGAGCCCCTATCGTGCCGGACTTTCCTCACTGGATTTTCATGATGTAGATGTCGAATTAAATCCCGTAGAAAAGAATGGGAAGGGTAAACCTTATGCAGCAGATTTACCTGGTTATTATGACGATTATTTTGTCCCGCGGGGATATGCTGTAGTACTTGCTGAGAGTATTGGAAGTGGTCTTTCTGAAGGTTGTCCTACTGTTGGTGATGAACGTGAAATTCGTGCTACAGAGGCTGTCATTGATTGGCTAAATGGCCGGGCAGATGCATTTACGGAGGATGGACAGGAAGTATCTGCTGATTGGTCAACAGGGAATGTTGGGATGACGGGTGTATCCTATAACGGCACATTGCCAAACGGCGTGGCAACTACTGGTGTGGAAGGGTTAAAAACCATTGTTCCAATTGGTGCGATTAGCAGCTGGTATGATTATTATCGTTCCAATGGGGCTGTTGTTGCTCCAGGAGGTTACCAGGGCGAGGACGCTGACGTATTAGGAAGAGCAGTACTTACTCGTGATAATCCGGAAGTCTGTTCTGATGTGATGAATCAAATAGAGGATAATCAGGACCGCGAAACCGGAGATTATAATGAATTCTGGGATGCGCGTAATTATTTGAATGATGTTAAGGATATTGAAGCGAGTGTTTTTGTAGTTCATGGCTTAAATGATTGGAATGTAAAAACACAGCAGTTCTCACAATGGTGGGAAGAATTAAAGCATTATAATGTTCCTAGGAAGTTATGGCTGCATCAAGGCGGGCACTCCAGCCCATACTATTTCCGAAATGAAGAGTGGTTAACAACACTTAATAAATGGTTTGATCATTGGTTATATGATATAGATAATGGAATCATGGATGAGCCAGTTGTTGATATCCAACGTGAAGATGATTCATGGGAGACAACGGAATCATGGCCAAATGCTGATGCCACTGAAACAAAACTGCATTTTACCGCTGGCAGTAATGAAGCAGGTGGTTTAAGTATTCAACCTGTCCCGAATAAAAACAAAGAGGCAGATAGTTTACTAGATAATGCGCTAATAGAAGCTAGAGAATTAGTTCAAAATCCTTTATCGGAATCACCAAACCGCCAAGTTTATTTAAGTAAGGAATTAACGGATTCCTATCGTATGAGCGGTACACCGAAAGTGTCTATTCGTGCCAGCATCGATCAGCCGACTGCTAATTTAACCGGATTGCTTGTCGACTATGGACCAAATGGTACTGCTGAAATTGTTACGCGTGGATGGATGGATCCTCAAAATATCAACTCGATGTCTAAATCAAAGGCACTCGTTCCAAACCATCAATATACTTTTGATTGGGATATGCAACCGGATGATTACCAATTTAAGGCTGGGCATCAAATTGGTATTGTTATTATTTCCAGTGATAATAAATATACGATACGTCCTGAATCTGGAACGAAAATTTCCATTGATCCCGAGCGCAGCCATGTGACGCTTCCATTGGTTGGTGATATAAAAGAGCTGCGATGAAAAGATGAAAAGCGATCATCCTAATCAGGTGATCGCTTTTTACTGTTTCAGAAGGTATGAAGCCACTCAAGGAAAACCGGGACAAGGGACCTGACCCCATTGGCCCGGTTAGATTGTCCGCAATAGCAGTTTCTTTAGGAGTGGGGCGAAGTGTTCTGGGAGTTCGTCGACGCTTGGGATCATGAGGCGTTCTTTTCCATAAATATTCTTCATGGTTAGATCTTCTCGTTCGTCGATTTCTCCGTCTGCTAAAAACATACCGATAACGTCAATACCTTTTTTGCGTGCTTCTGACACAGCCAGATTTGTGTCAATGATGCCATTCTGATCATAGTTGGCAGCAGCTGGTTCACCGTCTGAGAATACGAGTAGGAATTTATTCTTTTCTCTTCTGGCTGATAACGCTTTTGTAATAAAACGTATGCTGAAACCATCCCGGTTATCTTCCTGTGGCTCAAGCTGCATGATTCTTGCTCCCGTGTTTTGATAAAGGGAATCCGTGTACGAATGAATCTCATGAAAATAATTCGGCTGATAGTTTTCTTTTACGTCATTTGCATCCTCCCAGAATCCAACGATGGAGTGGGGGATCTTGAGTTGTTTTAATACTTCGTGAAATAGAACTACGCCGCGTTTTGTTTCGTCCATTTTATTGTGCATGGATGCGGAACAGTCGACAAGTAGGGTGAAAACAGCATCGATGTCTTTGGATTCCTGGTTTTTTTTATAAAATACCCTTGGGTTTTCGTCAATAATAACGGGCAGCAGTTTTTTTGATAATCGGCCGATGACTAAATCTTTTCGTGGTGCATTCATTTTGTGTTCGAGCACTTTTTCAATGGTAGTCGCAAGCTTCCTTTTGAAAGCTTCAATGGTAGCAACAATAGTCTCGTACGCATGTTGCTCTTCCATTGATGGTGTGTTAGCTTTTTTGACTATTGCTACTGCATGTTTATTTTCCTCGCCATAATTTAGCTCGTTGTCATTGGATTGCCTTCCTTTGTTGGTACTTTGTTTCTCAAGTGAATCGACTTCTGAGTAGTCGTTCTTATCACTTTCCCCTGAAGCACCTTGAATTGTACCCATGGCTTGATCAGCATCCTCTGTTTCTCTTGCACCACTACCCATGATACTTGTTTTCGTGCCTGAATCTAATTCAAATTGAAGGAAGTTTTGTTTCCTGTCACTGTTTTCATTTTCCTGGTGCCAGGAAGGTAACTGTTCATCCATAGACTCGTTATTTTCTTCATCGACATCTTCTTTTTCTTCGTTTGGTATGTCATCTGTTCGGGTTAATTCATCGAACAATGTATTCTTTTCATACTTTTCGATGTGTGAAATCGGAAAAGAAAAATAGACATTTGTCATGTCTTTATAATCATCTTCTATTTGCAAAACCATTTGTTCGGCAATAGCTGTAATGTCTTCTGTATTTTTTGCCTCAAAGGAGGCATAGATATGCGGTTTAAGGTTTTCCAGGCTGCTAAGCTGCTGCTTATTTGCTTTAGGAAAATTTGGGTCCGGCTGATCTGTTTGAATCAATAGGTAGATAAGACAAAATAATTCATCAAGTGAATGGTTTCTTGTCACGTTGTTTCCTAATTGAGTATCAAAGTAGTGCTTCAGGTGTTTTCTTCTTTCGGCAAAGTCTCTTTTTGTGCCTGGTCTTATTTTGGTTATGATTTCTTCCAGCCGTATATCTTCCAGCAACGTAATAAGTTGAGCAGCAAAATTCGGCAGGCCTGATTCGTTTATTTTTTTCAGATATGTCTTTAGGAAGGGAACCTGTGAATAATGCAGTGTTCCAATTGTCCGCAAAAACACATCCGTTTTATAGCCCTGTTCCTTAATTGCCTGATTGCTAATATCCCATAAATGACTGCCTGTAATATTACGGTTCGTGAGGTCAATAAATGAACCATATTTATACGCGAACTGCAGGTCCGGATTATCCGATAATATGGTGGATAAGTCCTGTAATTGCAAATATAGATCTGTATCTACCTTGGAATCATCCCAGCGGTTATATTTCATTCAGGATCCTCCTTTCTGGTGGAATTAGTCTTCCTATTAAAAAAGGGTATCTGCTAAATTTTTCACGAATTCTCTCTCACGTTCCTCTTCCAGTTTATCAACGATTGACCTTAAAATAGCGCGTTTCGGTGGGATAATCGAACTCAGGTCACAAGCATCAAGCAAAGCACGGATAGACGCTGCTTCTTCGGATAACTTTCCTTGAGCAACAGAACGAATCAAATCGCTGGATAACGTGACAAATAAGTCGATTGTTGTGTTGTTGGTTAGCCTTGTATTTGATTGAATCAATTCCCTTAATTGTTCTCCTTCTAAGTACGGAACATCAATGACAATAAACCGGTTCTTCAACGCTTCGTTTAATGGGACGGTACCAACATAGCCTTCGTTTATCGCAGCTATAACATTAAATCCTTCTTCGGCAGTTATTATTTCGTTAGTGAATGGATTCGTTACCGTTCTTCGATAGTCAAGTACACCATTAATAAGCGGTAAAGTTTCTGGTTTCGCCATATTGACTTCATCAATGTAGAGGAAGGCTCCACTATTCATTGCGCTTGTTACAGGACCTGGCACGAAATCAATTACTTGTTTCCCGTCCTCATATGCCAAGGTTTTAAAGCCCATTAAGCTTTCTGCATCTAAGTCAACTGAACAATTGACGTTAAACATTGGTTGGTGGAATAAGCTTGATAGTGTTTCAGCGAACTTTGTTTTTCCTGCCCCAGTAGGACCTTTCAGCAGGATATTTTTCCCCATACTTAGTGCTGAAATTGCATCGATTAGTAAGTCTGTATGTGGCGGTACATAGCCGCCTTGCCGGATTAATTCCTGAAATGTATTATCATCCGTTCGTTGGTTAGTATTAAGTATAGTAGTTATATTTTCGGGAAGATTGTAGTTTATGTGCATTGATAAACTCCTTTCAAGGATAGTTTAAACCTTATCGCGGGAGTTGACAAAGATTGCGGGACGAGGGACCTGACCCTATGTCCCAATAGAGGAGGGGTTGTATGTTTTCTTTTCGTGGTGATGCGCATAAGTTATTTCTTGATTTAAAGGAACAGAAGGATATCCATTCCAATAGGGATCTTAAAGAAACTGCTGCAATAAAATCTTTTTATGAATCACTTGAAAGCGAAACACTCAGATTAATTTTTTATCGCATGGTAAAAGAACAAAACGGAACAGGTATTATTCCTATCTTTGTCACAGCTATTCCCTGGCTATTATTTTTATTTTCGGATAAAATTCAGGAATTTTTGTTTAAGGATGGTATTCTGATTTGGGCTATCTTCATTACGATATACTTGATTTTACTAACGGTAAGTGCCTTTTTTCATTTTAAGGAAAAAGCATGGGCCGCGTTACATATTGAGATTATAAAGGATGTTCTGGGAGAAAGGGACAGTTGAACTCATTAAGGCAATTCACTGTTACATGAAACTGCTAATCATGCAAATAAGATTAGGCTTCCTACTTTTGTCAGGAGTATTAAAATAAACGATTTGTTAAAACTAACGAAAAAAGGAGGGATCTATTTTGAGTAAGGGTAAGAAGAAAAAGAACAAGAGCAAGGAAGAGCTAAATGATATGAAGGATGATAAAAAATATCGGCAAAACCGGCCGCCAAGATAAGCAGGAGGTTCATTACATGTCAGAACAAAATAAAAACCGCAATCGGGATACAGGTAAGCAGCAGAATGTACTGAAGTATGATACAGAACCAAAGCGCGAGAAGAATGACACAGAAATAGCAGATGACACCGAATTTCTAAATCAGGATAATAAAAGAAACAAGAGAAAGCGATAAATCAGAGAGCATGTCCATAATGGCATGCTCTTTTAGCTACTGTTGAGGTGCATTGTGGCGAAAGTGCTGAAGTTCACAAGGAAAGCGCCGAAGTTCACACTGATTTCGCCGATGTTGGTCTTCTGTCAAGAAAATGGACACTTCACTTTGGTGAACTATTCATTCAAAACTACTACCGCGCTTCGCTTGGTGTGACCGTAGAAATGAAAAGTCTAAGACAATGACTTTTCATTTCTACGGC